>NZ_CEXEES010000035.1:0-14993 GCF_982632705.1 Candidatus Izemoplasma sp.
TACAAACTTAATGATTTCTTCAATATTGATGATTGCTAGTATAGCCCAAAGTGGCAAACTAGTAAAAATACTCAATATAAATGCAAGTGGTACTCCGATTAACCAAAGTGGTATAATCTCAGCAAACAAGGCAAACCTTGTATCTCCACCAGCTCGTAATGTTCCAATAATCTGAATAGCGTTTGTAAACTTGATAGGTACATAGAAACTATACATAAGTAATATCCATCTAACATTCGTTTTTACAGCCTCTGATGCATCTCCAAAGATATTTGGAATGACTGGACTTAAAACAAATAATAATGCCCCTAAGAACAGTCCTGCGGTGAAACTAAGTTTTGTGAATTTTAAACCCCAAGAACGAGCCAGTTCAATCTTGTTTTCACCAAGTTTATTTCCAATCATTATAGCGCACGCAGTACTAATACCTGCGTTTGCGACCCAGAATAACCCCATAATCATATTACTAATTTGAACACTGGCAACTGCGGTTCCACCAATGAACCCCATTGCCATTAAATACATACTCATACCAAGTCCCCAAACCGTTTCATTGATTGCGACTGGGAGTGCTTTATGAGTTAATTTACCAATAAATTCTTTTGTTATATTTTTATATTCTTTAAAGTTAACCTTTAGTACTTCATGTGTTGAGAATTTCATTCTCGACAACAATAAAACAAACCCAACTCCACTACTGATCACTGTCGCAATTGCCGCTCCTTCTACCCCTAAACTAGGGAAACCGAAACGTCCTGTGATCAATACAAAGTTCAACAGTGTATTGATTATTACTGTTATAACACTAATGATTTGCGGGAACACAACTTGTTCTGTATTACGCATCAACATGATGATTACGAAATTCGCAGTCATAAAGAAATAAGAATAGCTAATAATCTTTAAGTAATCGACTGCGTAGTTTTGAATGATTCCTCTTTGTATAAGATCATCTCCGTTATTATAAAGTCCAACGATGAACTCAGGAAAGAAATGAACCAATATAAAGAACAATGAACTGATGATTGTTCCGACAATAATCGTAATAATAAACACCCGGTATATATTCTTGTAATCTTTACTCCCCCAAAACTGAGCAATAAAAATACCAAGACCTGATAAAAATCCAAATAAAACCATAATGATAAAGAACCCGAAGTTCGCAGATAACCCTACTGCGGCTATCGCATTGTCTCCAAGAACGGAAACCATTACTGTATCAACAATACTTAGTAAACTTGTTAGAAATTGAGATAAGAAGATAGGTACTCCTATTTGTAATACTCGTTTATAGAAGTACCTATTTGAATGGATGTTTTGTTCCACTATTTAATCAAGCTAAGGAAACTAGTACCATGTGGTGCTTTTTTAGTGTTGTAGTTATCACTAAGTGTCGCACCAATATCACCGAATGTTTCTCTTATACCAAGAGGCCCTGTTCCAGCACTTTTGCTATATGCAAGTAGAGGTACATATTCACGTGTATGGTCTGATCCTTTGTATGTTGGATCATTCCCATGATCCGCAGTAATCATTAATAAATCATCTTCTTGTAGTTTACTCATTAATTCACCAAGTTGTACATCAAACTCTTCTAATGCTTCTTTATACCCAACAGGGTTTCTTCTATGTCCATATAACGCATCAAAGTCAACCAAATTAATATACGCTAGACCTTTAAAGTCTTTCTTTGTAAATTCAATAAAGTTTTCCATTCCATGATGGTTTGATTTATGTTTATGTGTTTCAGTGATACCTTCTGTATCATAAATATCATTGATTTTACCAAATCCAGCTACTGTGTAACCTTCTTCTTTTAAATATACAAGTGAAGTCTTATCAAAAGGCTTTAATGCATAATCATGACGATTTGGTGTTCTTGTGAATGCACCTTTTTTCTTACCGATAAAAGGTCTCGCAATTACACGACCGACTTTCCATTCTTCTTTTAATGTCATTTTACGTGCGATTTCACATGCTGCATATAATTCCTCTAACGGAATGATTTCTTCATTCGCAGCGATTTGTAGTACAGAATCCGCAGATGTGTATACAATCCAGTCTCCTGTCTCGATTTGATGTTCACCATACTCATCTAAAATATGAGTTCCTGAAGCGGATTTGTTTCCAACGATGTTTCTTCCTGTTTTAGCAACAAACTCGTCAATCAATTCTTTTGGGAATCCTGTTTCTGTGAATGTAATGAATGGATCTACTATTTTTAACCCCATTAATTCCCAGTGACCTGTCATTGTATCTTTTCCATTACTGATTTCATTCATTTTACCGTAGAATCCGATTGTATCTTCAATTGGGTCTACCCCTTGAATCTCAGTTAAATGTCCGTATCCTAGCTTTTCCATGTTTGGTAAATGAAGTGGTCCTGCCGCTTCACTGATATGTTTGATGGTATTAACATCAAAATCTCCAAATTGTGCTGCGTCAGGTAGTTCACCACAACCAACGCTATCGATAACGATTAAAAATGTTCTTTTATACATAATTGCCTCCTATGATTCTTCTTTGTTTGAACGAGGATGAAACTCGTTATAAACATCTTGAAGTTGTTTTTTTGATATATGTGTATATATTTGTGTTGTTGAGATATCTTCGTGTCCTAGTAGTTCTTGTACCATACGTAAGTTCACACCGTTTTCTAGTAAATGTGATGCATAACTATGACGTAATGTATGAGGACTGATATCTTTCATGATTCCAGCGCGAAACGCTATCTTTTTTAATGTCTTATATAATCCAACTCTTGATATTGTGTTTCCTCTGTTGTTGACAAAGACAATATCTCCAGGGATTTTTTTTAGAACTGCACGTCCTTCTTCTAGGTATCTTTTCAGCGCGTGTTGCGCTTCTTCCCCAAGAGGTACGATTCGTTCTTTGTTCCCTTTTCCAATAATATTAATGAATCCCATATTGATATGTAAATCTTGTAGTCTTAGGGTTAATAACTCTGTGACACGTAACCCACATCCATATAGTAATTCTAACATTGCTTTGTTTCTAAGTTCAAGTGGTTCGTCTCCATCACTAGCGATAAGTAACGCTTCTACTTCATCAATCGATAGTGTGATAGGTAGTTTTAATTCTTTTTTTGGTAAGCTAATACCTGTTGCGACATTAGAACCAACTAACTTTTCAAGTAGTAAATATTTATGATAACTTCTAATAGCGCTCACTTTTCTAGATATTGAGCTATTGGTATTGCCTTTTCTTTTTAAACGACCGATAAAATTTCTGATATGTTGCTTTGTGATTACATTTGGATCTTTAATTAGATAGTTTTTTCTAAGAAATAAAACATACTCATTTAGATCCGTTATATAACTCTTGATCGTATTGGCACTTAAGTTCTTTGTTATTTTTAAGTAGTACTCATACTCTTTTAGTAACCTCTTTAACATATCATCCCTCCATCACTGCCATAAATACTATATTCCCAACAAGTAACCCCTTGGTTGTGAATTTTAATTTACCGTGTTCTATTTTTAGGTAGTCTTGTTTTACGTATTCATTTAGAAGTGGATAGGTTTTAAACAAGTCTATCTTATATTTCATATTAATGTCTTCTATACTAATTCCACTTAGTAAACGAAGACCCATCATAACCTCATCTTCTAATTCAAAGCGGTCATATTCTTCTTTATAAGGTGTTTTAGTTGTTACACCTTCAATATATCTTCTTACGTTTGAAACGTTATTAAAACGTTTATTACCAATCAAACTATGAGCACCTGATCCAAGACCTAGGTAATCTTTGTTTGTCCAATATGTTTTGTTATGTTCTGATTCAAAGCCTTGTGTACTGAAGTTACTTATTTCGTAATGATTGTATCCGTTATTTGTAAGTGCATCAATGACTTTTACATACATATCACCTTCAACATCTTGATCTTTGATTGTGATTTTATTTTGGAGTACTTGTTGGTATAGAATTGATTTCTCTTCTAAGATGAGACTGTAGTATGAGATATGTTTGATATCTTGATTTAGGACAAATGCAATATCCTCATCTAACTGTTTCATCGTTTGATTTGGAATGTTAAATATCATATCAATGCTTATATTACTAATACCAGCTTCTTTTAAATATGAAATAGCGTTTTTAATATCGTCTTCATTATGTGTTCTTCTTAAATATGAAAGATTCTCTTTGTTTATTGTTTGGACACCCATGCTTACTCTATTTATACCGTATTTTTTAAATAATTCTGCGTATTCTTTAGTTATATCATCTGGGTTTACTTCTATAGTATATTCTAAATCGTTGTTTGTCTCAATGACACTAGACAGTGTTTGAAAGAGTCTAGTTAGGTCTTTTATACTATAGTTAGATGGTGTTCCACCACCAATATAAATCGTCTTGATATTACGGATAGATTCTTTGACTTCTAAGATTTCTTCTATTAAGGCATTTAGGTATGCTTTTTTCTTCTCTAAAGTAGCGACTTCTTTATGAAAGTCGCAATAGGTACATATGTGTTTACAAAATGGTATGTGGATATATAGAGAAGTTAACATAATATCAATTCCTTTATCTATATTGTAACATATTATTATACTACGAAAATGGAAAATGCAAAGAAAAAACGAGTATTTCTACTCGTTTTTATGTTTGATTATATTATACTTTCTTTGCTTCTTTTTTTGTTACTTGTTTTGGTATAGTTTTAACAGCTTCTTTGTCTTTACCTTGTAAGATACTAGGTAAGTTCATTCCAGCCATATCAAATACGTTTTCAAGTGGTGGTAATGATTTAAGCATACCGCTTAGGAAGTTAGCAGTTGATGTGTTTCCACCTTCACCGTTTCCTGAATCCCATACAGTAACTTTATCAATTTTAATTCCTTTGATTGCGTCTACTTGTTTTTCAACGATTGTTTCTAGTTTATCTGCGATCAATAAGCTAATAGCTTGGTTCGCATCTCCACCGGCAGCTTTAACAAGGTGTTCGAACCCTTCAGCTTGTTTTGTAAGGATTTCATTCATACCATCTGCTTGTGCTTTCATCTTATAGAAGATAGCATCTGCGTGTGATTTAGCTTCTAAACGAACTTTATCAGCTTCTGCTTCAGCAGCGATTACAGCTTTTTGTTTTTCGATTTCAGCTTTTACAATTTCATTAGCTTCACGAGTTGCACGTTCTTTTTCAGCACGTTTAACTTCCGCTTGACGTTCTGCTTCATATGCTTCTGTTAATGCGTTTGCAGCTTGTACTTTTTCAGCAGCAGTTGCATTTTTTTCAGCTTCTGCTTCACGTTCACGACGTAATGCTTCTGAGTTAGCGATTGTAACTCTTGCTTCATTCTCACCAGTTACAGCGTTAGAGTTTGCTTTTGATACATTGATACGTTCATCACGTTGTGCATTGGCTTCACCAATTGCACCATCACGGTTTTTCTCAGCAACAGTACGACGTGCATCATTGATTGCTTTCGCAGCTGCTTCTTTACCAAGTGCTTCAATATATTGTGATTCATCTCTAATATCTGTAACATTAACATTGATTAATTTTAAACCGATCTTTTTAAGTTCGTTATCAACGTTTTTAGAAACGTTCATTAAGAATTTGTCACGATCACTATTGATTTCTTCAATGTCCATTGTAGCGATTACTAAACGTAATTGCCCAAATAAGATATCTTTTGCTAATTCTTTAATTGCATCATGTGTTAACCCTAGTAAACGTTCTGCAGCATTTTGCATGATTCCAGGTTCAGTAGATATTGCTACTGTAAACCTTGAAGGTACATCTACACGGATATTTTGTTTTGATAATGCGTTTGTTAAGTTAATTTCAATACTCATTGGTGTTAAATCTAAATACTTGTAATCTTGGACGATAGGTAAGATAAACTTAGCTCCCCCGTGAATACATTTGGCAGAACGAGTTCCACCTTCTGTTCCTTTACCAACACTACCATAAATTACTAAAATCTTGTCCGATGGACATTTACGATATCTTGATAAAATAACTGCGATTACGACTACTAATACAGCAGCGATAATCATTGCAATTCCTGTTAATCCCATTATTATTCCTCCTTTATTTTATCTCTTCAACCACTAATACATTGTTTTTTACTTCAACAACTCTCACTTCTTTACCGGTTTCAATCTCAGTATCGTAAGCGATAGCGTCCAATGTTCTTAGTGAATCTCCAACTACGATTTGAACTTGTCCTTTTCCATGTCCACTATGTGGTATTTTAAAGTACACTGTTCCTGTTTTGTTAATGGTGCTTGATAAATTCATCGTTCCTGTTGATTCTAGTTTGTATAAATAATGAATCACTACAGCGATTAGGAACATCATTATGAATCCAGCTGTGATTGCCATGATTAAAACCAACCATGGGTTTATACCATCATTAGAATAAAAATAACCTGTCCAACCAAACAACATAAAGAACCCGATTACTGTTCTGAATGTTAATAAGTGAAATGTAACACGTCCACTTGTTAAAATCATTGAATCCTCATCAATATCAAAGTCTTCATCTACGTCCATGTCAAAGTCTTCATCCACATCCATATCGAAATCTTCATCGATATCCATGTCTACGTCTTCATCAAAATCAGAATCACCTTCTAGTAAGTTTCCAACTAACGCTAATACTGATTGTAACGCGAAAAATGTTGTAAACCCGACTGCGATTCCAAAGTATATATTAGGCATTGTGTCTAAAAATGCAAGAATCATATTGTCACTTCCCTTCTCTTAACTTACTTTTATATTATAACACATATATTGTGTGATAAAATGACAGATTTGTCTTTTGTCTGTAAAGAAAAAAGCCCTTGTTTAAGGGCTTTAATTAATCATTTAGTTTTAATACACTTAAGAATGCTTCTTGTGGTATCTCTACACTACCAATCGCCTTCATTTTTTTCTTACCTTTTTTCTGTTTTTCAAGTAATTTACGTTTACGTGATATATCTCCACCATAACATTTAGCTAACACGTTTTTACGCATTGCACTAATTGTCGAACGGGCAATGATTTTTTGTCCAATTGCGGCTTGAATAGGAACTTCAAACATATGACGAGGTATAATTTCTTTTAGTTTCTCAGTCATTGCTTTTCCTCTTTTAAAGGCGAAGTCTTGATACACGATCATGCTTAGCGCATCAACGATTTCAGCGTTTAATAAGATATCCATTTTAACCAGTTTAGATTCTCTGTAATCAGAAATCTCATAATCAAAACTAGCATATCCTTTGCTACCACTTTTTAAACGATCAAAGAAATCGTATACAATTTCAAGTAATGGTAAGTCATAAGATAGTTGAACACGGTTATCACTTAAGTACGTCATCCCACCAAATATACCACGTTTGTACTGACATAGTTCCATGATGTTCCCAACGTATTCTTCAGGAGTCATGATTGTTGCCTTTACAAATGGTTCTTTGATGTAGTCTACTTTTTGTGGTTCTGGTAAATCACAAGGATTATCAATCGTCATCATTGAACCGTCAGTTAAATATACTTCATATATAACAGATGGTGCAGTTGCGATCATTGGGATATTGAACTCACGTTCAATACGTTCTTGAATGATTTCCATATGTAATAATCCTAAGAACCCTGTTCTGAATCCAAATCCAAGTGCTTGGCTACTTTCGGGTTCATATACAAGTGAAGCATCATTTAGTTTTAATTTATCTAATGCTTCTCTTAAATCATTGTATTGTCCGTTATCAATTGGGAATAACCCACAAAATACCATTGGGTTCATTGTTCTATATCCAGGTAGTGGTTCTAATGCTCTTGGAGTTGATGTGATAGTGTCTCCGACTCTAACATCTCCAACAGCTTTGATAGATGCTGTTAAGTATCCAACATCTCCAGGACCTAAGTATTCCTTTTTAAGCTCAACAGGTGTTGTTACTCCTACTTCTATTACTTCATATTTGGCATTGGTTGCCATCATTTCTATGATGTCACCCTTTTTAACTGTTCCTTGTATTACTCTAATGCTAGGAATGATTCCTCTGTATGCTTCAAAGTATGAATCAAAGATCAATGCTTGAAGTGGTGCTTCAGGGTCACCTAGTGGTGCTGGTACGTTTTCAACTACTTGGTCGAGAATCTCTTTGATTCCGATTCCTTCTTTGGCTGAAGCAAGTACTGCTTCAGATGCATCTAATCCAATTACATCTTCAATCTCTTGTTTTACTTTTTCAGGATCAGCTGATGGTAAATCAATTTTATTGATTAATGGTAATATCTCTAAATCATTATCAAGTGCTAGGTATACATTGGCTAATGTTTGTGCTTCGATACCTTGTGCTGCATCTACTACAAGGATTGCTCCTTCGCAGGCTGCTAAACTTCTTGATACTTCATAGGTAAAGTCGACATGCCCTGGCGTGTCGATTAAATGTAGTATATATTCTTCGTTTCTATCATTTATGTATTCGATTTCTACGGCATTTAGCTTGATTGTAATTCCGCGTTCACGTTCTAGGTCCATACTATCTAGTAGTTGAGCTTTCATGTCGCGTTTTGTTACAGTACTTGTGTATTCTAAGATACGATCTGCTAACGTCGATTTACCGTGATCAATATGAGCGATGATACTAAAGTTTCTTATTTTCTTTTGTCGTTCTGAAATTTTCTTAAAGTCTAGTTTTTTACTCATATAACCACCTCCAATTTAGTGCTAATTTATTTTACATTATATTACTTTTAAAATCAATACAAAAAGCCATATTTAGCGTTTATCTTGTAAAGACAATCGCTCTTTCGTTGCTTAACGTTTGATTATACTTATAATTCTCTTTGTTAAAACGTAAGATATCTTTGATACTTACTATTTTATTCTTGATCATATAATCAAGAATGAACCCTCTTGCTTGTTTACTATACGTCGCTTGATTTATGTATTTATCTTCCTTCTTTTGTAAGAATGATATTGTTACCATATTAGGACTCTTAATCAGTTTACTAAATTCATCACTGGCTAAATTGATAATTAATTCATCTTTAAAGTACTTTGTTAGCTCCCAGTGATGATAGAGATTAAGACCAATCTTCATTTTCATATCTAGACGATATTGTTTAATCATGGTCCCTGGTTCTAAGATTCCATAAAACGCATCTAAGATACGTAAGTTATCTTCTATGTACTGGTAGTTATCCTCTTTGTAGCTTTGTTTATCTAATCCTTTAAAGACTAAGCCGTCAAAGCTGAAAAACGCTTTGAATAAGGGATTTTGATTATAATCTTTTATGTTTTGATATGTTTGATTTAAAAGATCTTTATCTATTTTCATTATCTGTTTGATATCTGTCTTTTTTAGTTTTCTTAATTTCGCTAATACCTTTTTATGTTGTTTTGGAAATAAGATTTCTTTTTCATCTAAGTAAGCACTTGCCTTTATGTTTTGTGTTTTACTTGGAGATATAATAATCTTCATTAAATCACCTCATAAACATTATATAGTATGTTATAATGTTTTAATAGAGGTGATAGTATGAATTTATACTTTATTGTTGATTGGTATTTAAATAAAATGAATGACAACAAATTTAAAGATATATGGGAACGCAAGTATTTAAAAGGAGCAAGACGTACTGTAAGTATTAGTTTCTTATTGTATCTGTTTACATTAATTGTGTTAACAAATATGGTAACTGGTGGAACGAACTGGTTCCTTGGGTTATTGTTCTTCTTCTCATTTGGATTTATGTTTGGTGTACTTGTGATATTTAATTACTTAAGATTCATGGCAAGACAAAACATGAGATACTTCCAGATTATGTCTGGATCAAATAGTGATATAAATTACGATAATGTTGTAGGATAATATGTAGAGCAGTAAAAAAGAGCCTTAAATGGCTCTTTTTATTTACTCTTCAGATCTATGAGTTTCATAGAATATTTTGAATTTAGCTTGATCAACTGTGATTGTATTGGCTCTTATATCCATTACTGATCTTGATTGATTTGCATTTGCTTTTCTGTGTAAATTGAATCTTCTAGCTACAATACCATGAAGTTTTGGTCTATTGAATTGTAGTGTGAAGTCTTCTTCATTCGTAATACAAGAAACATAAGTGGTTTTTGTTCTAAACCAGATTTTAGGTACTGTTTGCTCTTCTTTGATTTTCTTAGTAACTAATTTTTCTTCATTTGTTTTTTTATCGATTACTGTTTCTTCAATTGTTTTACTTACTTTAATAACTACATCTTTTGTATATTGATACTCGATATCAACGATATAACCATTATCATCTTCAATTGTTCGATGAAGTTTTATAGTATTAAGGTATACATTTCCAGCGTTGATTAGTTGTCTCGGTAATTTATCAATGTTAAATCTATTCTCCAACGCTTCAAACGGATTATACGTTTTATCTGCCTCTTCAGGTAAAGGTGTAGATAATGCTTCAAAGAATTCTCCTAGGAATTGTGGGAATACTTCATTTACGAAGCGGCTTATTGGAACATAGTTCGGTTCGTCTTCTTTACAAGAATTGATAAAAGCTTGTGCTTTATCTAATTCTTGTGTTCTTGTTGTATTAACTGAATTATCAAATTCTATATTTTTTTCATTTAATTCTTTATTTTGCTTGTCTGATAATGTATCTTTTTGAAGTTTATGTTGGATTGATAATTGATACACTGCATCTTTATCTTCTTTATTTATTGCGCTTGATTCTTCTTTTTGAGAAGTCTTAAGTGCTTTAAATTCTTCATTGTGAGTGTTTTTCAGATTCTTATAGTTAATCTTGAAATCTGTTTTCAACTCTTTTATCTTATCAAATAGTAATAACCCGATAGAATCCATTTGATCATTTGTCAATTCGATTTTTTGTGGTTGATCAGCAACATTCAATGAATCCATCAAAAGTTCTTTTGCTTCTTTCAAAGTTGATTTATACGATATATTTTGTTGGAAGTATGCGTTATATACACTTTTTAAGAATACTAGGAACCATAACCCTATTAAAAAATAGTTCATCATAGTAGATTTACTAAAGAATAAAATAGGAAGGAATATGTAGATTGATTCTTTCATGATTAACTGCGATGATTTCACTTCATACCCATAGTAATCAACTGTTTGAAGTTTAAATAGTAGTTTACCAATAGTTTTACCATTTGTCTTTGAAGGAATGTAATATCTTAAGAAGTAATTGATTATAACAAAGAATAAACTTCCTGTAATAATTGCCTTGTAAAGATTATAGTCCCCTTTATTAAAGATTGGGAATAAAATATTGATTAATGATAGTAATGTTACTGAGTAAATTAGAATGTCTACTAGGTCTGCCTTCAACTTTTGTGAGCTTCTAGGTTTAAGAGTGTCAATACGCTCTGATAGTTTTTCCATGTAAGCACTTCCTTTCATTGAGATTATATCATACTATAACGTTTTAGTAAATTAAAAAAAGAAAAGACACAAGGTTAGTTGTGTCTTTTATAATTAATAACATATAAGCCATGTTCTGTACCTCTAATGAGGCGACAATCATTTATCTCTAGATATAAATACCTAGCTCTTAGTTCAGTTCATTTACTGACTTAGAGTGCCCCTACCAATTTTGGGTTTCTAGCTTGAGGGGTTTACCCGTTCCACCTTCATAGTTTCCTATAAAGCTCGTCTCTGTGGCACTTTTATAGTTAGTAACACCATTTAACAGGTGCGTTCACAGCCGTCACACTTACGTGTGCATAGAGTTATGGTTTCCTCTATCACAATCACTACAGACATCTCAGTCTGTGCTAGCATGGACTTTCCTAACGCTTACACGCTCGATTGTCCAGTTATTAATTCTTCTAATATCTCTTCTAAATCTTCAATACAGTATCCGCAGGCAATTCCAACGTTTAAATGATTCCCTAGTTTTTCTAGAGTATCACAGCCTTTATTGATTGCGTCTACAATGCGTTCGTATGTTACACCTTCACAATGACAAATAACGTCAGAGTTATTTCTCATCTGTCTTTGGTGCTTCAGGTTTTACTTCTTCTTTTTTAGCTTCTGGTTTCACTTCTGTATTCACTTCAGCTTTAACGATAGGCTTTTTAACAACTGGTTTTGGTTTAGGTAATGTATCTTTTCTTGATAAATCGATACGTCCTCTATCATCAATTCCAATTACTTTAACATTGATTCTATCTCCAACGTTACAGATGTCTTCTACTTTGTTTACTCTTGAATGGTCTAGTTTACTGATGTGGCATAACCCGTCAGTACCTTTCCATAGTTCAACGAAGCAACCGAATTTTTCAACACGTACAACTTTACCGTTGAATACTTCTCCAACTTTAGCAACTCTAATGATCGCTTCGATAATTTTAATTGCTTTATCGATGTCTTCATTGTTTGTATGCATGATAGTAACACGTCCATCTTGTTCGATGTCAATTTTAACATCGTTACATTCTTCAATGATTTTCGTGATTTGTTTTCCACCAGGTCCGATAACGTCTCTGATTTTATCTGGATCAATTGTAAGTAATCTAACTTTAGGTGCATATGTAGAAACTTCATCTCTACCTGCTTCAATAACAGCGTTCATGTTGTCTAAGATTTGTAAACGAGCAACTTTTGCTTGTTCTAATGCTTCTTCTAAGATTTCTCTACTTAAACCATCAATTTTGATATCCATTTGTAAAGCAGTAATACCGTCTTTAGTACCAGCAACTTTAAAGTCCATATCTCCATAATGATCTTCCATACCTTGGATATCAGTTAGGATACTGTAGAAGTCTCCTTCTTTGATTAATCCCATTGCGATACCAGCAACTGGTGCTTTAATAGGAACACCGGCAGCCATTAAACTCATACTACCAGCACAAATGGTAGCTTGAGAACTAGAACCATTTGATTCTAATACTTCAGATACGATACGTACTGTATATGGGAATTCTTCTTCTGTAGGCATAACTTGACGAAGTGCACGTTCACCTAACATACCGTGACCGATTTCTCTACGTCCAACTCCACCGTAACGTCCAGTTTCACCAACTGAATATTGAGGGAAGTTATAATGTAGCATAAATGTTTTCTTTTCTAAGTCTTCCATACCATCGATTTTCTTGTGTTCACTTAAACTACCAAGAGTCGTAAACGCAATGGCTTGCGTTTGCCCACGTGTGAACATTGCAGAACCATGAGTTCTTGTGAATAAATCGATTTTAGATTCAAGTGCTCTTAATTCAGATAACCCACGACCATCAGGTCTGATTTTATCTTCAGAAATCGCTCTTCTCATCTCTTCTTGTACTAATTGTGAACAAGTTCCTTTAACATCGTTTAATAACGCTCTTAAGTCATCTTTGTCCATATCTTGGTTGTTTTCTTCGAATGTAGCAACTGCCTTATTTGTGATTTCGCTTATTGCTTCACCACGAGCTAGTTTTTCTTCGATTGAAACAGCTTTTACTAATTCAGCTTTGAATCCTTTAGATACTTCGTTGAATAAATCTTCATCAATTGTTTTTAAAACGTATTCTGATTTTTCTTTACCAACTTCAGCAATAATTTCCTCTTGGAATACACATATTTTTTTAATCCATTCATGTCCGAATAAGATTGCATCTAACATATCTTTTTCATTCACGATTTTAGCATGTGACTCAACCATGTTGATTGCGTCTTTAGTACCCGCTACTGTTAATTCAATATCACTTAACTCTTTTTGAGCTAATGTTGGGTTAACGATTAATTTACCATCAACTCTACCTACGTTTACACCAGCGATTGGTCCACCAAATGGAATATCACTTAGTCCTAAACATAAACTAGAACCGATCATTGCAGTCATTTCTGGAGTACAATCTGTGTCTGCACTCATTACTGTATTAATTACTTGTAAATCGTATTTGAATCCTTTAGGGAATAACGGTCTGATAGGTCTGTCGATTAAACGAGATGTTAATGTTTCATTATCACTTGGTCTTCCTTCTCTTTTTAAGAATCCACCTGGTATTTTACCAGCTGCATACATTTTTTCTGTATATTGTACCATTAATGGGAAGAATCCTGCTGTTGTTGGTTCTTTCCCGACAGCACATGCACTTAGTACTGCTGTATCTTCATAACGAACCAAAGCTGCTCCTGCTGCTTGCTTCGCCATCTCTCCGGTTTCAACGATTAATGCTCTTCCGTCAAAATCCATTCTGAATGTTTTTCTCTCTGACATTCTTTTTCCTCTTTTCTCTTCTCTTATTTTTTCAATTTATAATATTACCATAAATATATACATATTTAAAGGAAAATAAATAAAAAGAGTGTTTACACACTCTGTTTTTTTGCTCTTAATAACTGAATAGCACCAATAACTGATGTTGCTATAGCTACATAATATAATGGCATTTGTAGGGCATCACGAAAGTTAATTCTATCGTACAATCTTAGTTTATCTCCTAAAGTATTCGCTATTTCCCTTTGAATTTCATTACTTACGGTACCATGACTCAATATATAAACCCGATGTTCACTTTCAAGGTCCTCAATTTCTTCACTGATCTCACTGATTTCTTCTTCAATTCCCTCAATGCTATTTGGTATTTTATATGCCAGAAACACAAATATCAAAGATAGTATAAAGAATCTAATATATTTCGGTTTTGCCTTCACAATATCACCTTCCAAGAACCATTATAACAAAAAAACTAAGATTTCTCTTAGTCTTTTTTAATGTAATGAATAAACATATTAACGAGATCATCTAAACATCGTTCAGAATATTGATCTAAGTCTTTATGTAAGTAACCAACTCTGCTTACCAGTTTCTGCGTTGTCGCAGACATCGTTTGAGATGCAAAACTATAGATGTATTTTGTATCTATGTCCTCTCTGATTTCTCCTTTTTCCTGACCTTCTATAATCAAGGTAATAAAGATTTCTTTAATGTCTGAGATTTTAGATTCGAAATTCGCAGGTCTTTGATCATTTACTACATACTGCATATAGCCATCAAAGTCTTCTGTGAATATTAGAAACTTTGGATGGTCCC
>NZ_CEXEES010000036.1:0-14589 GCF_982632705.1 Candidatus Izemoplasma sp.
TTCTTCTATTACTTTTTTAGCTTTTTCTATGATTGGTACATCGACCATTTTACCATCTAGACTAAATGCACCTTTGGTATTATTTTCAGCTTTTTTGATAATTCTTAATGACTGTTTTATGTCTTCAGGTGATGGACTAAATGTTTCATTTATTGCATCAACATGACTCGGATGAATACATGATTTTGATGTAAAACCTAAGTTTCTTGCGTTCTTTGAATCAGTGTAGATGCCTTCTTCGTCTTCTTTATCAGTGAATGGGGTATCAATGGAATCTATATTATACGCATTACATGTTAATACTATTTTAGATCTTGTATAAAGGATTTCATTCCCTTCAAGAGTTCTGTTTATATTTAGTTCTTTTGTTAAATCTTCAGCACCTAGTAAAAGACCTTGTATTTGCTTTTTACTTGCAATGTCTTCTAAACGAAGAACAGCCATTGGTGATTCAATTATTGGTATAATTAATTTGTCAGTGATTTCTAACAACTGATCAATACTATTTGGTAATGCTTTGGGTAACACATAACCCGATATTGGAAGATCATTTGTAAGTAACACATCTTCTTTAAAGAACGGAGATTCACTATCGTTGATTCTTATATAAATCTCTGTTTCTTTGAAGTTGAATTTTGATAGGAATTCTTTCACTAATATTCTAGCAGCATCTTTGTCGTACGTAAGTACACTGTCCTCAAAATCAATGATGACAGCATCACTTTCAAATACGTCTAAGTTCTGCAGCATTGATGGTGTATTTCCTGGAATAAATAAATAGCTTCTGCTCATTGTTATTCCCCCATTCTTTTCAGCGCTGTAAGTAATCTTGATTTAATTGTGTAGTCTAATGCACCTTTATCAAAACATTCTACAAGGACATCTTTGATTCCTTGTTCTTTTAATGTATTTGAAATGACGTCTTTAATTTGATCTCCAAATTGATCAAAGACGATGCTTTCAATTTCTATTATTGTTTCTGAATGTTTTGAAACAGTGATTATACAATCACTTGATTCGTAACTACCTGCGCTGTATTTCATATATATCAGTCCCTGTTTTTAATTAGAGCGAGTGTTCTGTTCATTACATTGTTTACAATCATGATACCTTCATCAGTACCCATTCCTGGTTTGGCTAAACACTGTTTAGCTGAACAAGCGATTGCGATATTTGTTGTGACTTCTGCACTGATGTTTGTCTCGTTACAAGAACCTCCGCTATATGCACCAAGTCCTTTTTTATGACAATATATTAATGCTTCAATGATATTGTTAACTCCACCTAAATCTGGTGTTTTAACTTGTAACATATGTCCTGCTTTGTTATCTGCGAAATATTTTACATCATCTAAGTTGTTACACCATTCATCCGCAACAATTTCGACAGTTTTGTTGTTATCGTTGATCATCTTTGTGATGTCTCTTAGAGCAACCATTGTATCATGTCTGTTACCTGCATCTGTTGGTCCTTCTATACGAAGGATAAATGGAGCAGCTAATTCTTCAAGTTCTATAAGATAATTATACATTTTTTCAATGTTGTTATCAAAGATTTGTCCAATAGTTCCATAAACATCAATGTGGAATATTGGAGTATACTCTTGATCCGTTCTTAACTGGATGACACGACCTCTTAACCAAGCAACGTATTCTTTAAGGATTTCTCCTTCTGTACCTAGTTTAGTTTCAATATGATTGATTAATGCATGAGGCATAACTTCAACCTCTTTGATTATCATTTTGTCTACGTTTGTATATCTGTCATCTCCAGATTGTGCAAACATAGGTACACGTTCATATAAATTGTTGTCTATGTTGTATTCTTTTCTAACTACTTCAGCCATTGTTATTTTATTGGCTTTGGCTGTTGCATCTAATAATGCTTGTGTAATTCCATAACGAAGTGCTGTATGAAGTTGAACACCTTTTACTTTCATTGCATCTATTTCTTCTGCTAACTCTCTGAATGATGACACATCTTTTCCAATCAATATTGGTTTGATATATTTATTGATGACTGCGATTCCTTCTTCACTAACGAATAGAGGATCACGTCCACCTGCACCACTATATTGTACAGCAGCTGCGTCTCCTAAAGCGATTGACCCGTCTTCAAGAATAATCATGATACTCACTGCTTCACCTTTTTGTCTTACTGCTGTAAACTTATCTGTTACAGGGTCACCAACATATGTAAAACCATCTTGGTGTGCACCTGATTTGATTGCTTGTTGATCATCGAAATAAAACCCTGTCAGGCTTTTAGAACATACGATGTTTTTAATCTTCATTGTTACTCTCCTTCACTACCAACTAGGTTACCGTTTGATACTGCATAAATATCATCTATAACCATCTGGATTGATAGTTCTCTATCTTGTAGTTTTGCTCGTTCTTCTAGTTTTTTTGTATGGAACTCTTTTGATTCCTCGCTTAGTGCAAGATTACCAAATTCCAGTATTCTGATTTTACCATCAATATCTCTTGCTGGTAAGATTTTTCCAAAGTTCATTTCACTCGGAGCGAACGGAATATCAATTAGCCCTTTTTTAAAGGCTTTAACGATACCTGTTGCAATATCTCCTCTACCTTCACGAACGATTGCTTCTATCAATGAATCAACTTCTTTTTTGATTTGTTTGATTTCAAATGTTAGTTCTTCGCTTTCAGGCATTTTTTGTTCTTTAACTAAGTTCGTAACGAATTTAGAAGCTTTTAATCCTTTTGCATTTGCTTCTTTTGTTGGAACACCAAAACTCTCATGAGTTGTTTTAGTTATCATTTTTGTAGCACCACCATAGGTGGCAACTGTTGAAGCATATGCGATCAATGCCATCGCTTCTGATTCATCAGATGGGAATCCTCCCATCCATTGATGGAACACTGTTGTTACAAACATATCCTCATAACCAAATAGTTTTAAGTAGTGGTTTGTTTGTTCTTCTAACGCACGTAATGCTGCAACGTCTTGAACCATGTTTCCACCTTGACCGAATCCAACTGTTATATTCTTAACACCTTGTTCGGCTGCTAGTAAACTTTCAATAATAGCGACTGTGTTTGAGATGCTTGGTGGTACCAATGTTCCAGTTAATGGACCATATGGTTCACGATTTAATTCAACACCGTGATCTTGATAATACCCAACCAATCTATCACAATACTGCCAGTACTTGATTGTTTCTTCTAACCCTATATTTTTAGCGTAAGGAATATTGTAACTGATTCCTCCACCTTCATTGCTTGTCCAACCTGATGCATGTATGATTTCACTTAATAATCTTGCATCTGGTGTACCGTGTCTTGCTTGAATCGGTACATTAATACTTTCAAATACTTGAGAACAACCTTCTACACCATGGTTAACACATGGGAACCCATTTAGTAAAGAACGTCCTTTTTTCTCAGATTCATCTATTCCATCTTGTGCATTTTGATAACGATTGTGTCTTGTGTATGAATCTATTGTTGAAGGTAAGAAATCTGCTTTACCTTCTTTTTCTAAGAATTGTAGTAATTCAATGTGTTCAGATAATCGTGCAACTCCAGCACGAGGTTGGATCATAGTAACATTGTTTTTCTTAGCCTCTCTAAGTTTTAAGGCAAAGTTTTTATGTGGAGGTATGTTTCTTAGTTTCTCCACTGCTTTATCTAAATCTAGGTCTGGATGAGATCCTGTAACCCAGTGTTTTAATATTTCTTTTCTGATCTCTAGAAATTCTTCTAAAGGCATTCTTTTATTTTTAACCATATTTCCTCACCTACATTAAGTATTGTTTCATCATTTTTAGTGCTACTTTTGGATATTTTTGAGATAGTAACCCCATTGCTGCTAGTATGTATGATTTATCTATTAGAATAGATGGATTCGCAGGACGAAGTTCTAGTTTTTTGTCTGATTTTTTATTTACTTGTTTTAATATTTTTTTAGCGTCACCGTGGTTGATTAATACTCCACCTGTACCGATAACGTATTTTAAGTCTGTAAGATCTTTACCCGTTTGATAATACATTTCTCCAAGAGGTGTATGTATTACTTCAACATGCCCTACGTGTCTACTCATAGACATATCACAACATATTTTTGCGATTGCTTTATCAAATTCTTCTTCATCTTTTGTTTTTGGTAAGAAATCTACTTCTCTTGCTCTTCTTTGTAATGATGTTTGAATATCATGATCACAATCATCATCTTCTTCAAAGTATTTTTTGAATTCAAAGTTTGTTACTAGACTTAATAGCGCATTTGCACTATAGCGCATTCCTAAATCCCCTTCTACAGTTCTTTTTGCGAAAGGTTCTTGTAATCCTTTAAGGACTACTTCAGTACGCTTAGGATATCCATCACCCATAGTGTGAACATCGGTAGTTGCTCCACCAATATCAACAATCATAAGTTCTCCATATCCTTCTTCATCTTCGTATCCGTTTGATAAAAGTTCAGCAGCAAGTAATACAGCTTCAGGTGTAGGCATGATAATTTCTCCTATTTTTTCCTCAGCTTTCTTAATTCCTTTTGCTTCTATAATTTTATCAATGAATATTTTTCTTATAACATGCTTTGCTTCTTTTACATTTAGCATTTTTAATTTCGGCATTACATTTTCAACGATGAAATATTCAATTCCAGAATCTTCCAAAATATCATCTATCTCATCTTGTGCATCTTTGTTCCCTGCGATAATGACAGGAACTTCAATTCCTACTTGTTTCAGTTTTTCAGCGTTGTGAATGATGCATTCTTTGTTTCCACCATTTGTTCCACCCGCTAGTAATACGATGTCGATATCAGATTCTTTTAACTTCTTTGCTTCCCTTTTAGTCATATGATGACTGAATACAATTTTAACAATAGCACCTGCACCTAAGCAAGTTCGTTTTGCTGCTTCTACCGTTAACTCTTCTACAAGTCCTATAGCGGCCATTTTCAATCCCCCAGCTGCACTACTGCATGCTGAAATACCTGAAATCTCAGTGATTTCTGGATGATCCTTCATTAACCATTCTAGTGCTCTATCATATCCATCTAGCACATTTGTTTCTACAGTCGTTGGAGCTTTTGAAGTTCCAATGATGTATTGTCCGTCTAAATCTACACATGTTAGTTTTGTATATGTAGATCCAAAATCAACTAAAAGATAAGGTTTCATTAAATACCAATATCCTCTCTTAGATCGTCTAATGCATACTCGATTTTTCTACCTGGAGCATACACTCTATCAAAGCCCATTTTTTTGAACCTTTTTTCTACTTGATCGAAGTCTTGTTTCCCAACAACGATATTACCGCCTACATACAGTTTTACTTTTCCTAATCCAGCTTCTTCACATTTCTCTTTGAAGAACTTACAATCCATTTCCCCGTGTCCATATAAACTTGATACAAGAATTGCTTTTGCATCTGTTTCTATTGCTGCGCTGATGAAGTCTTCTTGACTAGATAACACACCGATATTAATTACGTTATATCCCTTTTCAGTCAATACGTAATCTATAATCTTATTTCCTACTGCGTGTACATCTGCACCAATCACACCAATAACTACTGTCTTCATAGTATTTTCCTCCAAATAATGATAAAAGGACAATATCTTGTTAGATATAATCCTTAATTTTTTGTCAAGTATAAACAAAGGTCGTTTTGAAACAAAACGGCTACAATTTCGCTACTTTTTGAATTCTGGTCAAAGTTACGAATCATAATAATTACCTCGGTTATTTTTGATGTATATTTATTAATACATTACTTATTATACAAAACTAATTTGATAATGCAAGTGTTTTTGTATTTTTTTTGAAAGCGCTTGTAAAAATTATGATTTAGATAAAAAAAACACTATAAATTTATAGTGTTTTTATCCGAAGTATTCTTTGGTTTTTAAGTTCATTTTTATCGCTAAATGTCTTGTTGGAAATATGTGAATTGTTTGATTATAAAGTAGTACCCTAGAATTGTATATTCTTCTAGCTTTTTGTAGTGCTTTATATTGTTTTTTTAAAGGAATCAGTTCTTCATCATTCAATTCTTCCATTTCAGTGAATAAATCCTGTATGTGTTGGAATAAATCTTGACGTTCTTGTAAAAGTAGGTATCTCATTTTCTTTTTACGAGATCTACCAAGATGTATAAATGCAAGTCTGTTTTCCTCACTCTTTAACAACTCTTTTTTCGTATAGAAGAGTTTTATTGTTTCACTAAGTAATCTATGAAAGATGATTTCTTTGATAGATACTTCTTTCCATATAACAAGTAGTCTTTTTCTAAGACGTAATGTTATTACTATAACTATTAGTATGAAGAATAAGATAACTAATAAATCGTACAAGAAGTCCATAATTTACCTCCTATAAATATTTTTTAAGTTGTTCTACTTTATCTAGCTTCTCCCAAGGTAAATCGATGTCTGTTCTTCCAAAGTGTCCGTATGCTGCAGTTTGTCTGTAGATAGGACGTTTTAGTTTAAGTGTATCGATGATTCCTTTCGGAGTTAAATCGAAGTTCTCTTCTATTGCTTTGATGATAACTTCTTCTTTTACTTTTTCTGTGCCAAATGTATCTACCATTATGCTCATTGGTTTAGAGACTCCAATTGCATAACTTAATTGTATTTCAAGTTTATCAGCAAATCCAGCTGCTACTAAGTTCTTAGCAACATAACGACAAGCATATGCAGCTGATCTATCCACTTTAGATGGATCTTTACCACTAAATGCTCCACCACCATGACGACTGTATCCACCATATGTATCTACTATGATCTTACGACCAGTAACACCAGCGTCTCCATGAGGTCCACCGATAATGAATTGTCCTGTTGGATTTACGTAGTAGTTTGTATCTTTGTCTACCAAATCAACAGGGATTGTTTCGTTGATAACATGTTTGATTACATCTTTTCTTATTTGTTCTATTTCTACATCAGGACTGTGTTGGCTTGATACGACAATACTATCTACTCTTACGAGTTTGTGGTCGTTGTCAAATTCACATGTAACTTGTGTTTTACCATCTGGTCTTAAATAAGGTATGATCCCTTGTTTTCTAACATAGCTTAAACGTAGTGCTAATTTATGAGCTAATGTAATTGCTATTGGCATGAATTCCTCTGTTTCGTTTGAAGCGAATCCAAACATAATACCTTGGTCTCCTGCACCTTGCTCATTGAATGTTCCTTCTCCTTCATTTACACCTTGTGCAATGTCTGGAGATTGTGGGTCGATAGCTACTAACACTGCTAGATTTTCAGCGTCAAAACCATATTTACCACGATCGTATCCAATTTCCTTAACTGTATCTCTTACTACTTTTTGAATATCACAATATGTAGTTGTAGTTATTTCTCCTGCCACAAGAACTAGTCCTGTCGTTACTGAAGTTTCACAAGCTACTCTTGCTTCTGGGTCTTCTTTTAAGATTGCATCTAAGATAGCGTCACTAATCTGATCACAAATTTTGTCTGGATGTCCTTCTGTAACGCTTTCTGATGTAAAAAATCTTCTCATGATTATGCACTCCTATCACTAAATTTATATTTTTCGTAGAACGTTTCGAACTCGTGTTGATATTTTATAAATCTATCTAAAATATATGGTTCGAAGTATTCTGTGAATTCCAATTGAATTAAATCTACTGCACGTTGATGTTTCAGTTTGTTTTTATAATTTCTTGATTGACGTAAAATATCATACATTTCCATTAGTAAAATGATTTGTCCTTCTTGAGAACGTTGTACTCTCTTCATCTTCTCGATGAATCCAGGGTCATTTGTTTTCTCAAAATGAGCTCTCATGATATCTTCTGATTTTTGATTCAGTTGAAGACGTTTGATAATTACACTACCTAAGATTGTTTTTTCTCTAATAACTTGATAATCTCGTTCATTTAATGTTTCTTTTGATTCATATTCTAATATGTTTAATTCTTTAACGTGATCGACATGGATAACTGTGTACTCGT
Organism: Candidatus Izemoplasma sp.; assembly: GCF_982632705.1. Taxonomy (NCBI): domain Bacteria; kingdom Bacillati; phylum Mycoplasmatota; class Mollicutes; order Candidatus Izemoplasmatales; family Candidatus Izemoplasmataceae; genus Candidatus Izemoplasma; species Candidatus Izemoplasma sp. Next base: position 7,959 of record NZ_CEXEES010000036.1, read on the forward strand.
ATATTTCTGTACACACGTTAGCACTTAGTCCCAATACGTTAGCCAGTCTACTAGATAGTTCCGCTACTCTATGAGCATCTTCTTGGTTTTGATTGATTGTATGGCTGTTAAACACACCAATAACATCAAATACATCTCCAACGACAGCTTTAAAGTCTCGTTCCATATCTCTACGTTTTATTAATTCTTCTTTACGTTTGTTATTCATCATCTCACCAATAGTTACAGATGAGAATAAAGCTACATTAAATACAATCAGTAACATTGTCCTTAGTAGGATATCTATTAGCACATTGTTTTGTTCTGTAAATAAGTAATTGTATAACTCAGTAAAACTATCTGCGTGTTGCCATAAAGGATACATAACGAATATATGAATAATAGTCATAAATCCAAGAACCCATTTGAATAGAATTCTTAATAGTGTTGAATCTTGATATAACGCGATTACTACAAGTGCAAAGTAGATAAGTATATAACCTGCTTGTGCAATTGATAAATCGACTAAGTTATTGAAGTGACTTATTCCAACATCTATTGCCGCTGGATCAAATTCTCTTGCCGACCATATCAGTTTTGTATATACTGCTAAACTTGCCATAAGTATGTAGACGGATCCAACATACATGGCCATTTGCTGTTTGATTAGTGTTCTTGGTTTCTCATTGATCAATCCTCGTAAGAAGGAGTTAATCAGAAACATAACAATCGCAAATATAGCGATGATTATCAAGTTGGGTTTTTGTGTACCAATTAGTGTGAATAGGATGAACACAATATTGGTAATGAGTAAGATATTTTTATTAACTTTATTTCTTCTATATAGTACAGATGTATCATCTAGAATATCTACTCCCGCTTCAAAGTTGAAACTATTTCTAAATCTTTTCCATAATCTAAGCGTAAAAATGCGAAATTTTCGTCTGAATGTTGATGGTTTCTCAGCGATATCTTCACGTTTGTTTTTTTTGTAGTATAGTCCTGCACGTTCTGCCATATTCTTGAAAAATATAGCCATTTTATCAAAAAATGTCTGTTTGTTTGGGTCTACACCTTTAGATATATCTTTTATGTATTCAGTTAGCTCTTCTGGTTCTTCTGTATTTCTCTTAAAGAAATCATCCAGTTTCTTGTTGTCATTTGCCATAAGAGCACCTCCTTTATACTTTTAAGTCTAAAGTGTTTTGCTTAATTCTCGGGTCTTTTTGTGCTTCTAGTTCATTTGTCATTTGCGCAACTCTTGTTGATGCTGCTGCAGCTAAAGCTCCTACTACATCATCCATAAATGTGTGGCACATACCACCATCATGTTTACCTTCATCGTTTAAACGATCAACTACTAGTGGTTTATTAACATCAATATCACCAAAATTAGTCTTACCGATTGTACCATACATTCCGGCTAATTCAAGACCAAATAATTCATCAATACCAAACATCCCAAGATCTTGGGATAAGATATCTAAAATAGGTCCTTTAAACATTTTTTCATCTGTCATACGATCGATTTCTGCCCCTAGTTGTACAAGGTGAAATACGTCTCTTATGCTTAAGATTTTTTCTACTGAATCAATGCATTCTGCCATTGAAACGTCGTCTGTCCATTTGCTTTGTTGACGGTATGCGATTTCCGCGATTTCCTCAACACTTACTGTGCGTTCTTTTAAAGTTTGAATATTCATATCTAGCATCTCTTGTCTAGAAAATAATGTTCTTTTTTTCATAGAATCACTCCTAACTATTTATTATAACACTATTTAAATTTTATTTAAATACTTTATTGACCTGAATTATATTTCTTCCAGCTCCATTTATGAAGTCTTTTACTAACTGTCTCTTTTTACCAGACAATTGAACCTCATATATTCCTATGACCCCATTACTTGCTTTGATATTAAAGTGGTCTTTGAATACTTCTGTGATTGTTCCATTTACCATGTTCTTGTTTGCATCATTTAATTCTTTATCTTCAATCTTTAATGAGTAAATCTTTATTTGCCTCTCATCAATTGTTGTATAAACATAGGGTCCAGGACTAAATGCTCTTAAGTGCGCATCGATTTCTTCTACTGATTGATTGAAATCTAATATTTCTTCTTCTCTTTTTAAATTGAAGCCATATGTGACTAGATGTTCGTCTTGTTTTGATCTATCGTTTGTTCCCGCGATAATTCTTGGTAATGTTTCTATTAGAAGATCTTCTCCAAGTTCTGATAGCTTTTCGAAAATCATACCTGAGTTATCAGTTTTTAATATCGGGATACTCTTCTGAGAGATTATATCTCCGCTGTCCATCTTTTCTGCCATATACATGATTGTAATTCCTGTACGATTATGAAGTCTTTGGATTGCTCTTTGGATTGGTGCACCACCTCTTAACAAAGGTAATAAGCTTCCATGAACATTGATGCTTCCAAGTCTTGGGAAATCAAGTACTTCATTTGGTATGATTTGTCCGTATGCTGCTGTGATGATGATATCTGGTTTGATATCAAGAATAGTCTGATACTCTTTTCTAATAGATAAAGGCTGAAATACTTTGATTCCAAGTTCAACAGCTTTTTCTTTTACTGGTGATAGCGTTAGTACTTTTTTTCTTCCGACTAATTTATCTGGCTGAGTTACTACTAAATCAACTCCATATTCTTTATGAAGTCTTTCTAGTATTCTAACTGAAAAATTAGGGGTTCCCATAAATACGATATTCATAATATCACTCCTAAAGTAATGTAGGATTTTTATCAATTGCGATTGATAAATCATCACTATATTTCTTGTATACGTCTTTTAATACGTTATCTATATATTTACTAGTTTTATACTTAATAATGATTTGTGCACGGTAATAGTTATTGATTCTAGCTATTTTTGGTAGTACCGGTCCTAGTATTATAACATCATCTTCTAAATTATGGCGAAGATCTAATACTATTTTTTGACCATGTTTTAACAAGGTCTTTACATCTTGATCTGTAATGATGATTTGGACGATGTTTAGAAATGGGGTATACCCTGCGAGTTCTCTTATTTTCATTTCTGTTTTGAAGAAAGTGTGGTAGTCATGATCTTTTGCATAAAGGATTGAATAATGATCTGGATTGTATGTTTGAATTACAACTTCTCCTTCAATATCATGACGTCCTGCACGCCCACTCACTTGGGTAAGCAGCTGAAATGTTTTTTCAATTGCTTTGTAGTCTGGGAGATTCAAGTTCATATCAGCGGCCAATACTCCAACAAGTGATACTTTAGGGAAATCTAATCCTTTGGCAATCATCTGTGTACCTAGCAAGATATCTCCTTCATGTTCAAATTCATATAGTAGTTTCTCATGTGCGTTTTTGTATGTTGTTGTATCTCTGTCCATTCTAATTACTTTTGATTGTGGGAATGCTTTTTTGATATACTCTTCTACACGTTCTGTACCGATTCCCATATATCTAATATGTGGGCTAGCACATGTTGGACACATATCTGGGTTTGGTTCTTTGTGTCCACAGTAATGACAGTGTAATGTTTGATCGTATTCATGATATGTCAGACTGATATCACAGTTTGGACACATGATGACATCACCACAACTTCTACACATAACAAATGTACTATGGCCTCTTCTGTTTAAAAGGAGGATGATTTGTTCTTTCTTTTCTAACCGATCATTGATTAGTTCTTCTAATCTTTTAGAAAAGATTGATCTGTTTCCACCTTTAAACTCGTAACGCATATCTTCAACAAACACTTTTGGAAGTGTTTGCTTGTTTGCTCTGTATTTCATTTCAAGAAGCTTGTAATCATCTTGAAGAGCTTTGTAGTAACTATCAACACTCGGTGTTGCTGAACCTAGTACGAGTGGAATATTGTAGTAAATAGATCTATATTTTGCGACATCTAACGCATGATAAGTAGGTCTATCTTCTTGTTTGTAAGATTCTGTGTGTTCTTCATCAATAATGATGATTCCTAAATCTTCAAAAGGTGCGAAGATCGCTGAACGAGCACCAACACAAACTTTAACTTCTTTTCTTCTTATTTTACGCCATTCATCATATTTCTCACCGATTGATAACCCGCTATGAAGTAAGGCAACATTGTCCCCAAATCGGCCTTTAAAACGGCTTACCATCATTGGTGTTAAGCTGATTTCAGGAACAAGCATGATTGCTTCTTTACCTTGCTGTAAAACATCTTCAATGATGTTTAAGTATATTTCTGTTTTTCCTGAACCTGTGACACCGTGAAGAAGATATGTTTCTTGTTTGTTTAGGTTGCGTTTGATTTCATTATAGACTGTTACTTGTTCTTCATTTAATGTAATGTCTTTATCGTTTGCACCATACATTGATTCTACTTCCCTGTAGATCTCAACAGAGTATTCTTCGATTATACCTTTTTCGACCAAACCTTTGATCGATGAATTGGTAACTTGTACAGTATGGACAACATTCCTTTTATACTCTTCATCGTTGTTATCTTTTAGATAATCAATGATTGCTTGCTGTTTTTTACCACGTACTGGTTCATCTTTAATCAATTTCAGTTTTTTTAAGTATCGTTCTTTGTTTGCTTGTTTTACTAGGTATAATACTTCTATGTTATTGTCTTTAATTTGTTTTTTAATTTCTGGTAAGAACTCTTTAATTGAATCATCGAAATCACATTCACTGAATTTATTGAATTTTAACGCAAGTGTTAATGATAACTTTGATGAATCAATTACTTTTAGTTTCTTTTTGTATTTTGATTTAAGTGCAGCTGGAAGCATTACTTGGTATATAGATACAAGAGGACTTGTATTGCTTATACTAAGTTCTTTTCCTATTTCGATTAGTTCTTTTGTCAAACTCGGTACGATGTCTAGTACCTGATTTATTTTTCTTAGTTTTTTGAAGTCACTTGTTTCTTTTAGTTCAATGACGTACCCCATGATTAAACGAGGCCCAAAAGGTACTTTTACCCTTTGTCCTATTTCAATAACTTCTTCTAGTTCTGTTGGAACTAGATAATCAAATGTTTTGTCTACCTCTTTTGCTTTTACGTCTACTAAAATACTAGCTATCATATTATCACAGTCTATCTATATAGTTTTCCTTATTGTTTAGGAAGTGTTTCATAAAGTTTACGTGTTCTATATCTTCATAGTTTACTTGATTGATTCCTTTTTCTTCAAATTGGTAAATTACTGCATCTTTTATTGCCATAATTATTGGACTATGAGTCGCAATAATTACTTGTGATCCTTCTTTTACTAAATCTGTGATTAAGACCACTAATTGGTATTGATTGATTGCGCTTAGTGGTGTTTCAGGCTCATCTAGTAGATAGATACCTTGTCTGTGCATTCTTGCTTTAAAGAAATCTAAAAATCCTTCTCCATGGCTTTTCTCTTTTAGATCTCTATCGAATGCATTTTCTAGTTCGTAGAGTTGTCCAGCGGGTGCCATGCGTGCTTGGTTTTTAGCGAATGTTGATTTGTCTTTATATTCTTCATCGATTCTTTTTAAGTCGTCTTTTAAATCTTGTTTCATTTTTTTGATGTTGTTGATGTAAGTAATAAATTCCTCTCCACTGAAGAAGAACCCAGATCTTGTTTTAAAAGAGTAAATCATTTTCATTTTATTACTTAGTTCTCTTATTTCTTTGTAGTAAGAACTGTTTATGTCTTTACTTGAAACATTAATTGAATTATTATAATACGCTATCGCTTTTAGCAAAGTACTTTTACCACTTCCATTGTCTCCAACAAAAATAGTTACTTTGTTTGATAAATCCAATTCTTTAATATTATTTAGTGACGGAATATTGAAAGGGTATTCAGTTGATCCAAAGGGTTTAAATTCTAGTCTTTTTATCATATTAGTTTTAGTAGTTTTAATCCTTTGACAAGCCCATCGTTTTTGATGTCATCAGTAATAAATTTCGCATGTTTTTTACATTCGATACTACCGTTCCCCATTGCGACACTGTTTTCAATATAATCCATCATTGCTATATCGTTATCCCCATCTCCAATTGCGTATGCATTTCTTAGAGGGATACCTTCAATTTCTAGTATCTTTTTGATTCCTTCTTTTTTACTCATTCCTTCGCTCAATACGTCAAATCCTCCACCAAGCCAAGAAACAACTTCTAGTTCATTAAACTCGTTTTTGTATTTATCATGACAGGTTTTATCGCAAAATGCCCACATCTGGAAGATGTCGTTATCTTGATAGAAATGCGGATCTATTCTTGGAAGTTTCATATCGACAAGTTCGAATGCGGCTTTTCCTTTTTCATCAACAATGTTAAGTGTTTCATCGAACTCACCAAGAAAACCATATTTCAAATCATTTTGATTAAAAGATTCTACTACTTGTTGTACTTTTTCTTTTGAAATAGGATTGCGATAAATCGTTTTTCCATCTTTCATAATAATCTGTCCATTAATTAAGATATATATATTAATAAACTCTTTGATTTCTTCTATTATATGTAACATATAAAAAGCACGACCAGTCGCTATTGCGATTTCTATGTCGTCACGCTCATGTAATTGTTTTAATGCGATTATTGTACTTTTAGGGATTCCTTTGATATCTGGGTCATACAAGGTTCTATCTATATCAAAGAATACTATTTTTTTCTCCATGTC
>NZ_CEXEES010000037.1:0-14367 GCF_982632705.1 Candidatus Izemoplasma sp.
TCATCACTAGTTACTTTTTCGTGAATTGTGTCGTTCACCATAATGACAGGAGCACTAGAACAAGCACCAACACATCTAGTTGGAGCCAATGTGTATATTCCATCTTTTGTAGTTTCACCTAGTTGTATTTCTAGTTTTTCAGAAACTCTATCTAGAAGTCGTTCTCCGCCTTTTACATAGCAAGCAGTTCCAAGACAAACACCTACTGTATTTATTCCACTTGGTTCCATACTAAACATAGAATAAAACGATACTACACCATTTATTTTAGCCGTTGAGATTCTAAAATACTTTCCAATTACTTCTTGAACTTCTATCGGAACACAGCCGTATATGTTTTGTGATTCCTGAAGAACTTGCATCAATGGACTGTCTTCTTTTTTGTACTTTGAAAGAATGTTTTCTTCAAATAGATGAAGATCATTTTTACTTATATGTTGTTTCATATGATCACCTCTTTATCCTAAATGAGTGTGTGTATACATTGAACTTCTTACCTCTTGCAAAACCAACCAGTGTTATCCCATATTTCTCAGCGAGTGTTATCGCCAGAGAAGTAGGAGCGCTCCTTGAAATTACAATAGGAATTCTACTTACGGCACATTTTAATAGCATATCACTACTAATACGACCACTGGCAAAGATATATGAATTTATTGTTGGTATAGCATTTATTTTGATATGGCCCACAATTTTGTCTACTGCATTATGTCTACCTATATCCTCTACATAAATATTCTCATTGTTATATATATATAATGCACTATGAACTCCACCAGTAAGTTTGAACAGTCCTGAATAATTATTCAATGTTTCAGATGCATTGTAAATCTCCTCTTTTGAGATTCTAAAATCTGTAATGATTGAATCGGTTATGACACTATCCAAATCCTCATGAAACTTTGTACCTACACCACATCCACTTGTAAGTAATAAATCCTTATTATGTGATGTTGTATCAATTTCGTTTATTAAGGATACTGATACCTTATTGTTTGAAATATCTATATCAATATCTTTAATTTCACTGTAGTCTTCTATCAGTTTTTCACTGGATAAATATCCAACAATAAGCTCCTCAATATTGTTTGGTGTTATGAGAAGAGTAATATACTTCTCATCATTAATGAAAAGTGTAAGGGGGTATTCATTAATAACATTATCTGAAATATTATGCATTCCATTACCGGTTTGTTTCTCTATTTGAAATATTTTATAGTTATTGCTTAAATTACTCTTATTAAGTTCTTCGATTGTGTTGAGATTTGTAAAAATAGAAGACTCAAATGCCAACTCATCTCTTGAAAGTGTACCTATGAATCGTTGAAATGATTGATCTATTTCAAGGAATTCTTTAATTTTTGATAATATACTTTTGTTGTAGAATCCATGAAACGGTTCAAAGAATTCACCGTTTTTTACAATATAAGCTTCCTTGTTACTTAGTTTATCTACTTGCTGATGTATGAAATTTTCATCTAGTTCTGGCATATCACATGCAATCAGATAGTTGTACTCTGTTTTTGAATGAGTTAGTCCACTATGTAGTCCTGCAAGTGGACCCTTACTTTTAAGTAGATCAGTGTAAACTTTTACCTCTTGATTTATATACATATCTTTGTTTGGAGAAATGACTATCACTTCTTCAAAAATGTTTTTCAACTTTGATATTTGATTAAATACAATTCTTTCTCCATTTAGTTTTAATTCTTCTTTATTAAAACCCATTCTTTTGGACTGGCCACCAGCTAAGATAATGGCTGTGATATTATACTTTTGCAATTTGAACTGCACATACTTTCAGTTCAGGTATTTTACATGCATCATCAAGAACTGTGTTTGTTAGCATGTTTGCCCCATCAGCAAAATGGAATGGCATAAATATGACATCTTCACCTATGTCTTTGGATACATGAACTTTTGCGGTTGTGTCTCCACGTCTTGAGGAAACAACAACATAATCATCTTGTTTTAGTTTTAATTTCTTAGCGGATACTGGGTTAATTTCAATGAAGTTCTCTGGATACATTTCCATGATTTCTTCATTTTTACCTGTCATAGTAATTGTGTGGTAGTGATATAATATTCTACCAGTTGTTAATGTGAAAGGATAATCTGAGTCAGGTTGTTCTGCTGCACCCTTATAGTTGATTGGTGTAAAGTAACCAAGACCTCTACCGAATTCCTCAGGATATAAGAATTCTGTACCCATATGTTCTTTATCTAGAACGGGCCACTGTAATCCTGTTTCTTCGATTCTATCATAGTCTACACCTTGATAAATCGGTGTTAATTTAGCAATTTCATCCATGATTTCTTTTGCGCTTTTAATCTTGTAATTTGGATCAAATTTTTGCATTAATTCCTGAATGATTACATCATCAGGTTTACTATTTCCAACCGGTTCAATTGCTTTTCTTACTCTTTGAACACGACGTTCTGTATTAGTAAATGTACCATCTTTTTCAGCGTAAGTAGATGCAGGTAAAACAACATCTGCGAACTCAGCAGTTTCTGTCATGAATATATCTTGAACGACTAAGAAATCAACTTTTCTAAATGCTTCTTTTACATGTTGAATATCAGGGTCACTTACAATTGGATTTTCACCCATTATATACATTGCCTTGATCGTTCCACTATAGGCACCGTTTATGATTAGAGGGAGATGTAATCCTACGTTTTTGTCGATAGGTACATCCCATGCTTTTTCAAACTTGTTTCTAACGTCCTCATCATATACTTTTTGATAACCAGGTAGGTTGTTTGGAAGACCACCCATATCACAAGCTCCTTGTACGTTATTCTGTCCACGTAAAGGATTGATTCCTGCATTTTTCTTACCTACGTTTCCAGTCATAAGTGCTAAATTTGCGATTGATTTAACATGGTTGGTTCCGTTGCTATGTTGTGTAACCCCCATAGCATAGTAGATACCAGAAGTATGTGTTGCATATAATCGAGCGGCTTCTTTGATATCTTCTGTATTGCAGCCACATATATCTGCGTTCTCTTGAATATCTACATTTCGAATGATATCTATAAATGCATCGAAATTTTCAGTTCTTTTTTCTATAAATTCTTTGTCATATAATTCCTCATCATAGATAACTTTCATCATCGCATTAAACAACGCAACGTTTGTTCCTGGTTTGATTTGAATAAAAACATCTGCGTCATATGCAATGTCTATTTTCCTTGGTTCAGCAACAATGATTTTAGCACCTTGTTTCTTTGCCTGTCTCATAATACTTCCAATTACAGGATGAGTTTCAGTAGTATTTGAACCTGTGATAAATATTACTTCATTGTTCTTTACTTCAGCAATACTGTTTGTCATAGCACCACTACCAAGAGTCGTTGCTAGTCCACTAACAGTAGAAGCGTGACAAAGCCTAGCACAGTGATCTACATTGTTTGTCAATAGATATTTACGAATGAATTTTTGGAATAGATAGTTTTCTTCATTCGTACATTTTGCACTTGCCAAACCAGCTACACTATTTCTTCCAAATTCATTATGATAATAAGATAATTTTTTGTGGATAAGAGAATAAGCCTCTTCCCAAGATGCTTCTCTAAACTTACCGTTTTCTTTGATTAAAGGAGTTGTTAATCTATCTTTGTGATTAACATACTTAAACGCAAATTTACCTTTTACACACAGTAATCCTTTGTTAGGTATCTTGTTTAATGGTTCTATTTTAACAATTTTGTCATCTTGTGAAACGATATCAAATTGACATCCTACACCACAGTATGGACACGTTGTTCTTGTTTTCTTTGTTTTATGCATTCTGAATTTAGTCTTACTTTTTTCCATTAATGCACCTGTAGGGCAATTCGATACGCAGTTTCCACAACTGACACAGTTAGAGAAGTCCATACCTTTATCATAGGCAAAAGATATAAATGATTCGCTACCTCTTTGATTAAAACCTAAAGCTTCAACACCTTGAAGTTCACTACAAATCCTTACACATTTACCACACAAAATACACTTCTCTGGGTCTATATAGAAGAACCTGTTAGATGTATCTTTTTCAAAAGTTCTTTTGAAACCATCATACTTATTCTCACTCTTTATATCGTAAAGATACATATAGTCTTGAAGTTTACAATCTTCATTTGCGTCACATACAACACAATCGTTTGGATGAGAAGACCACATAAGCTCAATGACTTCGTTTCTTGATTTTTCTACTTTTTCTGTGTTTGTCTTTATAATCATTCCATCTTGAACTTTAGTTGAACATGATGTTTGAAGTTTCTTTTGGCCTTCAATCTCTACAACACATACTCTACAACTAGCTTCAGGATCTAATCGATCATCATTACAAAAAGTTGGAATAAATATTCCGTTGTCTTTTGCGACTTGAAGTACTGTTTTATTTTCATCTGTTTCAATTACTTGATTGTTAATTGTTAGTTTTATGTTTGACATAGTATCACCTACTTAGTAATAATTGCATCGAAGTTACAAGATGCAAAGCACTCTCCACAACGGATACAAATCGACTCATCAATTGTATGTTGTTCTTTTAGTGTTCCACTGATACATTGAACCGGACATCTTCTTGCACAAATTGTACAACCTGTACATTTATCTGTTATGAAATATTCACTTATAAGTCCTTTACAAGAACTTGATTTACATCTTTTATCATTTACGTGTTCTAAGTATTCATCATAGAAGTGTTCTAATGTACTTAATACTGGATTTGGAGCTGTCATCCCAAGGCCACATAGAGAAGACTCTTTTACAGATATTGATAAGTCTCTTAGTTTGTCGATATCATTTACAGATCCTTCACCATTTGTAATTTTTTCTAAAAGTTTATACATTTGCACGGTACCCTCACGACAAGGTGTACATTTCCCACAAGATTCATCCACTGAGAAGTCTAAATAGAATTTTGCGATATCAACCATACAATCATGATCGTTCAGTACTATCATTCCACCTGATCCCATCATGCTTCCAAGTTTTACTAAGTTGTCAAAATCTACTGATTCATGTAAATGTTTTTCAGTTAAGCACCCACCAGATGGACCACCTGTAAGTACTGCTTTGAATGTTCTTTTTCTACCGACACCTTTACCTATTTCGTGGATTATTTCACCTAGGGTTATGCCCATAGGAACTTCAATTAATCCGTTATATTTTACTTTACCTGCAAGAGCAAATACTTTTGTCCCAGGACTTTCCTCTGTCCCAAACCCTCTAAACCATTCATATCCATTGAAGATTATTTGAGGAACATTTGATAATGTTTCAACATTGTTGATTATAGTAGGTTTACCAAAAAGACCTTTTGCAGCAGGATAAGGAGGTTTGATTCTAGACATACCTCTTTCACCTTCGATTGAAGCGATGAGAGCTGTTTCCTCACCACATACAAATGCTCCTGCACCGAGTCTTATTTCTATGTTAAATGAGTAATCAGAACCGAGTACTTGATTTCCTAAAATTCCTTTTTCTAAAGCATCGTCAATTGCCTTTTGAAGTCTTTTGGCTGCAAGAGGATATTCTGCTCTAACGTATACATATCCTGTACTAGCACCAATACTATAGCCTGCAATGATCATTCCTTCAATAACGCTATGGGGGTCCTTCTCTAAAACAGAACGATCCATAAATGCACCAGGATCACCCTCATCAGCATTACATATGATATATTTAATATCACTTTCGTTGTTGTACGCAAACTCCCATTTTCTACCAGTAGGAAATCCACCACCACCACGTCCGCGAAGTCCAGACTTCTTCATTTCATCAATTACGTCTGTCTGAGATATTGATAATGCTTTTTCGAGACCAAAATAACCATTTTTCGCTATATAATGGTTGATGTTTTCGGGATCAATCACATCACAATTTCTAAGTACAACACGCACCTCTTTTTCATGCATTTTGTACACGACATTGTTCAGTTCAGGATATTGATTCAGTGTTTCTTCTTTAATTTCAGTTAAGTTAATCATATAGTCCTCCTAACAAAAAAAGACATAAAAATGTCTTTTTATTCTCCACAATCTGTATCTAATAACGTTAAGACCTTTAGGCCATGTGAAAATACGCTATCCAAGAAAGATAAGTTTTCTTTCACTGCTTTTAAACTTCCTGGTAGATTAATGATTAAACTACGATTTCGAATTCCACTTACACCACGAGATAGATAAGCTTTTTTTGTAACCTTATAACTCTCGTAACGAAGCATTTCACTTATACCAGGGACATCTCGTAAGATGACTTTTTTTGTGGCTTCTGGTGTATTGTCACGGGGTGAAAATCCAGTACCACCTGTTGTGATTATTAAATTTGATTTTAATGTATCTGAGGCGTATATTAATTTGTCTTGAATGCTCTTTAAGTCATCATTTATGATGACTTGATCAATAACCTCAAATCCAATTGATTCTAAATAGTCTTTGATATATGGACCTGATGTATCCACTCGTTCTCCTCTAAAGCCTTTATCACTACATGTAATTACATAAGCTTTAAACATGATATCACCTCTATATTTATTATAACATATTACTTTGTGTGAGAAGTAAATTCTTTTTTACTTATAAAGACTATGAAAAAGCGTAAAAAAGTTATATTTTTATGGTAAACTATAATGTAAGAAGATAAAGGGGTACTATATGAAAAAGTTATTGATTTTTTTTATGATATCATTGCTTATTTTGACAACTGGTTGTCAAAATAATGATAAAGTATTATATATTGCAACTACCACATCACTGGACAATAGCGGTCTTTTGGAATACTTGATTCCTCGTTTTGAAGAGGAGTACGGTATAAAATGTAATGTTGTCGCTGTTGGAACAGGTGCAGCAATAGAATTGGGTAAAGAAGGACAAGTAGAAATATTACTTGTTCATGATATAGAACGAGAATTAAAATTCGTTGAAGATGGTTATGGTACGAAGAGAAATAACATCATGTATAATGATTTTATCATCATTGGACCATCCATATTAAATGGTGAAACTTTGGATGAAGCTTTGAGTGAAATTATTGATAATCATAGTTTTTATTCTCGAGGAGATAATTCTGGAACACATAGTAAAGAATTATCATTATGGGAATTACATGGTTTTGATGTTTCATCATTCACAGACTTTTATTTCGAAACTGGGCAAGGTATGGGAAGTACGATAACCATGGCAGATTTGAGTGAGTATTTCACTTTGAGTGATCGTGCAACTTATTTGAGCATGTTAGAAAATATTTCGCTTGTAATTGGGTATGAAAACCCAAATGAATTGAAAAACCAATATGGGGTTATAAAAGTAAACCCTGAATTATATAGTAAAACAGATGAATATGCAGAACTTTTCTATAATTGGATATTGAGAGATGATGTGCAGCAACTTATTACAGAATATGAAATATATGAAACACAATTGTTTTATATAGACTAGGTGATTGTATGATAACAGAAAGCATTGTTGAAGCATTTAATTTGCTACTATCGTTTGACGAAGAAATATATCAAATTATATTTCTTTCTTTAACTTTGGCATTATTAGCAACATTGACAGCTTTAGTGTTTGGTGTTTTCTTTGGTATATTGATTAGTTCAACTACGTTTAAAGGAAAGCGATTCATTAAAAAATTGATCTTTACATTTATGGGGATTCCTCCGGTTGTTTTAGGTCTTTTTGTTTTACTGTTAACGATAGGCCCGCTTGATCCAGTATTTAATTTATTCACTGTTCAGGTAATGTTTTTCGCACAGTTTCTTTTGGTTCTTCCAATTATCACAGGTAATATTATTATCAGCAGTGAGAAGACACAAAAAGACGTCTTAGAAACAGCAGAAACACTTGGTGCTGGAAGAATAGATAAAATCAAACTTTTAATTACTGAAACTAAGCCATTTATTTTAATGAGTATGATTCTAGGTTTTAGTAGAGCTATTTCAGAAGTTGGAGCTGTCATGCTTGTTGGTGGAAACATAAGATATTCTACTAGAACGATGACGACATATATAGCTAGATCAAACAGTATGGGAGATTACAGCAAATCAATTGCCATGGGATTGATTCTATTAATTCTAGCGTTTGTTATTCATAGTGTTCTTGCTAGATTTAGAGGTGATTTCTATGATTAATCTACGTAATGTAAACATAGTTTTCTCTGATGTTTTAATCAAGTATAAAGATATCACATTTGAAAATGGCGAAATCACATTTATTTCCGGACCTAACGGAAGTGGTAAAACAACTTTATTAAAAGCCATTGCAGGGATTATAGACTATAAAGGTGAAATAGTAAGGAAAGGCTTTGTAACTTATGTAAGTCAAAAACCGGTATTGTTCTCAAAAACTGTATATGAGAATATAATATATCCTTTGCAAATCAGAAAATTAGATATATCAGAGTATGAAGACAAAATAAACTCACTTGTAAAATTGTTTGACTTGGAAAAAATACTGAATAAAAAGGCCAAAGCATGCTCAAGTGGTGAACAAATGAAAACAAGTATACTAAGAAGTATCATATTTGAACCTGATGTATTATTGCTAGATGAACCAACTACTGCTCTAGACATTAAATCAATTGAGGTTCTAACTAAATTACTGAGAGAGATTAAAAAAGACATGACTATTATTATATCGAGTCATGATAGATTATTTATTGAAGAACTACAAGACAACTTATACGAATTGGGTGATCCTTATGTTTAACGTAAAAACAATTGATGAAGCAAGAGAAATAATAAATGGAATAGATTTTACTCCAAACAAGATAACTTTGGATACTGTAGATTCGCTTGGATATGTTATTAGTAAAAGCATTTTATCAAAAGAAGAAGTACCAGCTTTTAACAAATCAACAGTTGATGGATATGCATGTAAATATGACGATGTAAAGTTAACAAATGAAGGTAGTCCGGTACTACTAAAATTAGTTGGTTCTATTGATATGGGTCAAACAAGTAATCACAAATTAAAAAGTGGTGAAGCATACTACGTACCAACAGGTGGATTTTTACCATCAGGTACTGAAGTTATGGTTATGATTGAACATACAGAAGTATTAAAAGATGAAGTATTAATATATAGAAAACATTCAATGAATCAAAACATGATTTTAAAAGGACAAGACATAAAACCAAACACTGAGTTGGTATCAGAAAACACACGTATCACACCAAGAGTTATTGGTGCACTTATGAGTCAAAACATAAGAAAAGTTGAAGTGTTTGATACATTAAGTTTCTCAGTCATTTCTACTGGAGATGAAATAACTGATCAAGACACAATACAATTAGGTCAAGTTAGGGATATTAATACACACAGTGTTTCTGCATACTTGCAAGAAAAAGGGTGTATAGTTACCAGTAAAGAGATCATTCAAGATGATTTCAATAAGTACAAAGAATCTATCGTAAGAGGATTTGAATCATCTGACGTTGTTATCACCAGTGGTGGAAGCAGTGTAGGTGAAAAAGATTATACGTTTAGAATTCTTGAAGATATTGGTGCAGATGTACTACTACATGGTTTAAACTTAAAACCTGGAAAACCAACAATTATTGCAACATACAAAGGTAAGATTTTTATTGGGTTACCAGGACATCCAATGAGTGCATATATGGTTATGCATTTCATAATGGATATGGTTTTGAAAACGGTATATAACCAAGTAGACTACGGTAGACCTTATCTTGAATTAGAACTAACTGAGAACGTGAATAATAACAGTGGAAGAACACTGGCACAATTGGTAAGTATCAGTAAAACACACGCAACTCCGATGCACTTTAAGTCCGCAATGGTCAACGTCTTAAAAGATGCATATGGATATATATTAATTGATCAGAATAACGAAGGTCTCTATAAAGGAGATTCTGTAAGAGTTTATAAGCTAGGTGATTAGATGAAACGTGATTACTATTTAAGAAGTGTAAACGAATCAAAAGCGTTATCGATTCTTGATAACTTATTTAGTGAGCACTATGTAATTAAATCAGAAATGATAAGTGTGTATGATAGTTTAAATCGAATTCCATTAAACAGTTTATACGCAAAAGTTTCTTCACCTTCATATAACGCTTCAGCCATGGACGGTATCGCAACAAAATCATCAATTACTTTTGATGCAAGTGAAACAACTCCTGTTACAATACCTTCAAATCAATTCATTGAAGTTAACACAGGGAATGTTATTCCTATAGAATACGACACTGTAATTATGATTGAAGATGTTGAGTTTATCGAAGAAGGTATTAAAATAATAAAAACGTACGCTATGTTTGAAAATATCAGACCAATCGGGGAAGATATTGTAAAAGGAGAACTAGTTGTACCTAAGTATAAGAAAATAACACCAATTATGATAGGAGCACTACTGTCTGCGGGGATTACTGAAATAATGGTAATATGTAAACCAAAGGTTTGTATTATTCCTACAGGTGATGAAATTATTTCCGCAAAACAAGAAGTAAAAGATGGAGATATTATAGATTCTAACTCATATTTTATGAAGAATGAATTAGAAATCCTAGGAGCACAAGTAGATGTACTCCCACCACAGAAAGACGAATATGGGATACTTGAAAATACCATTTTGAGCAATAGTTTGAAATATGATTTCTTAATCATTGGTGCAGGTTCAAGTGCTGGGTCCAAAGATTTCACTTATCAAGTTTTAAAACAAAAAGGACACTTGCATGTTCATGGGATTAGCATTAAACCCGGAAAACCGAGCATTATTGGTGAAATCAATCAAAAAATAGTACTTGGAATACCTGGTTATCCAGTATCTACATATATATCATTTCATTTACTTGTAAAGCATTTAATGAATAGATTCACGAAACAAAACAAACAAGTTCTTAGAACAATAAAAGCTAAATTAAGCAGAAAAGTTTACTCTAGCTTAAAAAATAAAGAATATATTCGTGTTCAGCTTGGAACTGTAAACAATGAGTTAATCGCAACACCTTTAAAAAGAGGTGCTGCAATTCAAATGAGTTTACTGAAAAGTGACGGACTGCTAATAGTTGATAGAAGTATTGAAGGATACGAACGAAACGATATGGTATCAATAACATTAAATGAATCAGAAATTGATACAAAGAAAACACTTGTATCAATAGGTTCTCATGATATCGTATTAGATCTAATCAATGACTTTATGAACGAAGAAGGATTCAATCTTGCAAGTTCTCATTTAGGTAGTTTTGGAGGGGTTCTCGCAATAAGAAACAAGGAATCGCACATAAGTCCCATCCACATATTAAGTGAGGATGGACAATACAATAAACACATTATTAAAGAGTACTTAAACACTAATTATGTATTGATTGAAGGAATGAAACGAAAACAAGGGTTATATGTAAAAAAAGGTAATCCTAAAAACATTCAATCAATAGATGATTTAAAAGATAGTAATTATTTTGTGAATAGACAAAAAGGTAGCGGAACAAGAATCCTATTGGACCAGTTACTTAGCACCAATAAAATAAACAAGGATTTAGTTAATGGGTATAATTATGAACTCTCAACCCATACACAAGTTGCTGTTGCAGTTCTGAGTGATAGATACGATGTTGGTCTTGGAATTCAAAGTGTAGCAGAACGCTATGACCTCGATTTTATAGAACTCGCAGAAGAATCATATGATTTTTTAGTTCATAAAGATACTCTCAAACTTGATTCGTTCAACGCATTTATTGATATCCTAAAATCAGAGGAATTCAAGTTAAAAATCAGTGAATATAAAGGATATAAACTAGATAAACCAGGAAACATAATATAACTAGGAGGTAATCCAGTGAAAGACACATACAACAGAGAAATAGACTATTTACGCATATCGGTGACTGACAGATGTAATCTAAGATGTCTTTACTGTATGCCAGATGGAATAGAAACAATTGAAAAAGAGAAAATAATTAGAAATGAAGATATCCTACAAATTGTTAAAGAAGCTTCAAAAACAGGTATAAAGAAAGTTAGAATTACTGGTGGAGAACCACTTGTAAGATCAGGAATTTACAATTTAATCAAAGAGATTAAAAGTGTACCTGGAATAGATGAGGTCGTTCTTACTACAAACGGAATCCTGTTAAAAGGTAATGTTAAAAAACTAAAAGAATCAGGTGTAAGTAGAGTGAATCTAAGTGTTGATTCTTTGAATCTTAATACAGTCAACTCAATTGTGGGTAGTAATATTGATTTCTCGTATAAAGAGTTGATTGATGAACTTCATCTACATAAGGTAACACCAATAAAAATTAACACAGTCTTGTTAAAAGGAATTAATGATCATGAGATTATGGATTTCTATAGGTTTAGCGAATCATCTAATTGTGAAGTACGATTCATTGAATTAATGCCTTTCGAATCTGACACATTCGATTTCAAGGAATACTACATTTCAAAATCAGATGTATTAGAACAAAACGCATTAGAGTTTAGTAGAAAATCAAACAACGTAGATTTTTATAAGTTGAAGGATTCAGATAAAGAAATAGGATTTATAAACGCTGTAAGTAGTAAGTTCTGTGAAGGGTGTAACAGATTAAGACTTACAAGCGATGGTTATATAAAACCTTGCTTGCATTCAAGCAAAGAATTACTTGTCAAAGGAAAGTCTGATGAAGATGTTCTTGCTGTGATTAAAGATGCAATAAAAGAGAAACCAAAACAACACAAATTAGATAAATCTTATACCAATTCATCGAAACGATCGATGAATAAAATAGGAGGGTAACATATGAGCACACATTTAAATAAAGATGGAAATGCAAGAATGGTAGATGTATCTGGCAAAAGTCATACAAAAAGAACTGCCAAAGCGATATCTAAAATGATATTTAATGAGGAAGCATATAAATCATTGAAAGATGGACATGTAAAAAAAGGTGACATTCTTAGCATCGCTCAAGTAGCTGGTATAATGGCTGCTAAAAAGACTTCGGATATAATTCCTTTATGTCATCCTTTACCAATATCACATATTGATATAACGTATTCATTTTCCGATGATATAAAAGAACTTACAATAGAATCTATTGTAGAAACTACTTTTAACACTGGGGTAGAAATGGAAGCATTGACTTGTGCAAGTGTTACCGCACTTACAGTGTACGACATGCTTAAATCAGTAGATAAATCGATTGTGATAAAAGAAACAAAACTTCTAGTAAAGAGTGGTGGAAAAAGTGATTATAAAAGGTAAAGTTATTTCAGTTAATGTATCAAAAGAAAAAGGGGTCGTTAAGGACCCTGTTGCAGAAATAGAATTAAAGGTGAATCATGGCATCGTTGGTGATGCTCACGCTGGAGATTGGCATAGACAAGTAAGCCTACTTGGGATTGAAAGTTATGAGAAAATGAGAGCACATGATTTAGAACTCTCAAACGGTGATTTTGCTGAAAATATAACAACAGAAGGTGTTATTCTATATGAGTTACCAATTGGTACAAAATTGTCAATTGGTGATACGATCTTAGAAGTAACGCAAATTGGAAAGAAATGTCACAGTGGGTGCGCTATTAGTGTACGTACAGGAGATTGTGTTATGCCTAAAGAAGGTATATTTTGTAAAGTAATAAAAAATGGTATAATAAAAGTAGATGACACAATTACCAAATAGGGGGACATTATGAGACTATTAGAATTTATTGTAGCAATGTTTTATATAATTTTAGTTGTAGCAATCATATTGCTTATACTAGTACTTATTATTCCGGTAGGAATCTTAGTCGGGTTATACTTCATTCTGTTTAAAAGAAAAAAGGTAGTTTAGGATATGATCATAGGTAATAAAATTACACTGAAATTGTTTGAAACTGAAAAAGAGATTATTCAGTTTTCAAAATTATATAATGATTTATCACAACGTGCACTTACAGATCATAATGAGTTAAGTTCTGTATTTAATAGAATAGAATCATTTAAAGAAACTGGATTTTGGAGTACAAAATCAGGAAATATGATGATACTCAATGAAGAAGAAAAATTCATAGGTACAATTGGTTTTTCTAGGGTTTCTGAATATGAGTTAAATATTGGGTATAGATTGCTAGTTGCTGATCAAAGAGGAAAAGGATATATGAGTGAATCACTTACACTTTTTGTAAAGCATATGTTTGAAACAGTACCAAACATTATTCGATTATCATTACATACTGCGTCAAATAATATACCAAGTAAAAAGTTAGCTGAGAAATGTGGTTTTACATTTGAAGGAACACTTAGACAAGCGTATTTTTACAGGGGAAAACATGAAGATTACGATGTATACTCATTGTTGAGAAAAGAAAAAAAGTAAAGCTTAGCTTTACTTTTTTATTTGCTCTAAATGTTTATAGTATAGATCATTTATAATCGCAGTT
>NZ_CEXEES010000038.1:0-13603 GCF_982632705.1 Candidatus Izemoplasma sp.
CTTCAGCAGCATCAAACAAAAGTTTATCTAAAAACTTGTATCCGTTATCTAATGTTTTCTCCTCATTGATTGTAATTTCTTTTGTTTCTTGGTTATCACCAAGTCTACGTTTTGTAAGAGATGGAATTAATGATGTGTTAACTTTAAACCCTGAAGTTTTCTTAAGTTCTTTCTTCTTAAAGTGTTTAGTTTCAACATAATTGTTTCCTCTTTTACCAATTGTCCTTGTGATGATTTTTTCTAACTTATCTTTGAAGTTAAGGTCATCTTGATTCAACCCTTGGATACCGTCAAACTCCATTGGGAAGTCATATGGATCCATCCCATTATATATCGGGATTAGAGAACCTTTCTTTTTTTGACCATTTTTTATTAATTCTAAATATCTAGACCATTCATTCTTAACCCAAGTCGCTTCAATGTATTCTTTTTCGGTTGAATACACAATCATGGACTGCGCAGTAGAAATGGCACTATATATGTATGGTTCATACTTTGAACCAGCAATTTGTCCTAGTGTTATTCTAGATAGAAAGACTTTATATCCAAGATCTGTAAGTAGATGATATAAATCTGTCACAAATTGACTGTCTTTTGTGATTTGTCCATTTTTATCATTTTCTTTATAAGAAATAAATATATCAAAAGGATCGAAATTCTTTGTTAGATTCATGAGTTCTAGTCTAATGTTTTCGATTTGTTTTGCTTTGTCGTCATACCAGTTTATACTTTCCTCATCCGCTAACTTTTGAACCATTTTGTAGTCAGATTCTTCAAAGATATTACTAAATGTTAATCTATGACATGATGGGTAATATATATCTTCGGGACTCTTAACATATTCTATTCCAAGTTCACTTAATAAACGACCCCAGTATGCTTCTGTACATTCTGGATATTTGGAGATAATGTTAGAGTATTCATTTTTTGCATCAATGAATTTATTTGACATTCTTGTTTTATTTGCAATATTAAGAAGACGCTGAACTTCATCAGATTCAACGAATGATTTCTTGTATTCTGTTAAACAATGTTCACAGGCCCACTTGGTTTTAAAATCTGTGAGATATGCCCCGCAACATTCGCATACTTTCTTTTCCATACTTATCACCCTATATTTTAAGTTGTCTGTCTTCTCTAAACTTGATATATTTCTTCATTAGACTATTTGTCGTTGATGGTGTTCTACCAACCATAGCCTCTAGAAAGTCTTCTGAAGATATCATACTAACATCTCCTGTATCAAGTGTTCTTTGAATTGCGTATGTTTTTGTCGTTTCCACTAAACCTTTTAAATCCGCACCACTAAAGCCATCTGTAATATCAGAAATCATATTTAAATCAAGATCAGCTTCTACTGGAACTTGATTAATCATTTTTGTAATAATGGCCGTTCTTGCTTCTTTTTCTGGTAGTGGTATATAAATCAATCGATCAAAACGTCCTGGACGCATTATCGCTTCATCTATTTTGCTTGGTACGTTGGTTGCAGCTAACAACATTGTTACGTTATCTGATTCTTCATTGAATCCATCAAGTTGAGCTAAGAACTCAGATACAACTCTATCTAATACAGATGAGTTATGTGATCCTCTTTTAGTTGTGATTGATTCAATCTCATCGATAAATAAAACTGTTATATCGTGAGATCTTACTGCGTCAAATAAATTCTTAACATTTTGTTCACTTTCTCCAACCCATTTACTCATGATGTCTGATGCTTTGATTGAATAAAACACAGCACCAACTTCATTTGCGATAGCTTTCGCTATCATTGTTTTCCC
This sequence comes from Candidatus Izemoplasma sp., assembly GCF_982632705.1. Classification (NCBI taxonomy): domain Bacteria; kingdom Bacillati; phylum Mycoplasmatota; class Mollicutes; order Candidatus Izemoplasmatales; family Candidatus Izemoplasmataceae; genus Candidatus Izemoplasma; species Candidatus Izemoplasma sp. The sequence goes on from NZ_CEXEES010000038.1 coordinate 1,785, forward strand.
TGTTCCTGGAGGACCATATAGTAAAGCTCCTCCTCCTGCTTCTTTTTTGAATATTTTATATATCTCAGGATTCTCAAATGGTTTTATTACATTCATCTTGATATACTGTTTTACATCTTCTAATCCAATTACATCTTCAAACCCAATATCTGGGATTGTAGTCATTGGTACAAATGATGTTGTTGTATCATCAGGTTGATTCTTGTTTCTTTTTCTTGGTGATTTTTTAGATGATGATTTTGGATTAGAAACACCATCTACTTCAATAGCCAATGCTTTTTCGTAGATGTTGTTTGCTGATTCTTCCCATTGTTTCTTCAGAGATCCTGTATTATTTTTGGCAAGTTTAAATAATGCTTCAGCAGCTTTAAGTAAATACTTTTTTGCTTCTGCATTGTTTTCTTGTTTGAGTGCTTGCACTCCCTTTTCTTGATACTTCTTAAAGTTATCGTATAAAAAGTTTTGTTCTAAACTCATAGCTTCACCCTCTTACATGTCTGATAGTAATCTTTCGATTTCTTCAATTTTTGTGTCAATTTCTTGATCTTTACCTTTAACTTCTTCTTTAGCTTCAAAGTCAATTAAACTATTGATCTCATCGTCACTTACGTTAGCTGGATCAGCTGCTATGTTAGTGAAGTTAACTTCAGTTGTATCTAAGAAGTTCTCCATTTGCATGTTTTGCTCTTCTACTTTACCCATAGCATTTTCAAATGATTCTGATACTTTTGCATAATCTTGTTTCGAGATAATTTTTGACATGTCTCCACTTAGTTTAACCATACCTGTTAAGAATTCACCTGTAACTTGTGATAAATCACGAAGTTGCATTGTTAATTCAAAATTCAGTAGCATTTCTTTTGCTTTTCTTTGGTAAGCAACAGCCATTTTTAAACCTGAAACAGCTAAACTGTACTGTTCCTTACTTCCGTTTAAATGAGCTTGTTTTGCCATATCAATATAATGATTTTTTTGGTTTTCTAAGTTGTTTACATATTTTCTCATATTTGAAAGAGTCTTATTGAATAAGATTTTTTTCTTTAATTCTCTTTGTCTCTTCTTTTTTTCAAACATAGCTTATTCCTCCTTGAATGGATCTTCTGGTTCTATATCTAATGGTATAGATTCTTCTCTTTTTCTTTCACGTGTTGGTTGAACAGGTGCAGGAGTTTCTTCTGCATCTTCTTCCATCATACTTAAGATATTATTAACACCTTCTGATTCCCCGTACAGACTGTCTTCTTCTAAGTATGTATCCATAATGCTGTCTACCATGTCGATTTGTTCTAGTAATTCAGAATCTGCTTCTGTTTTAGCATCTACTACATTACTTAAGAACTTCTCAAGAGAAGCATTGTTTTTAAACATTTGTCCAACTGAAGATTTTTTGTTGTAGTTTGCGAAATCCATATCGTCAATTGCAAGTTTAACTTGTCCTGTAACATAGATTTTTTTATCAACAAAAATGATTCTTTTTTGAGTTGCCTTCACTTGTCTTTGCAACATCATGATTTCATTAGCAAGTAATTTTTTCTCACTTAATGATTTAGATTGTTTACCTCGTTGCATTTTGTCAGAGATTTGTTTTTCTCTAATAAATACATCATCAGATAACTCATCTTTCTTTTTCTCTAATTCTATAATTGCATCTACTACTTCTTCGCGTTTCACATTTTTGAAAGGATGTCTTTTAAATAGTCCCATATTTGTATCCTCCTTATTCTTTCGAGCTTCGCTCTTTAATTAACATTTCAAGTTCATCTAGTTTTGCTTGAACTCTGTATGGATCTCTGTTTGTATATAATAAGATTTTTAAATCGTCTAGTACTTTACTAATTTTTGAATCTATGTGTTTTATATCCTCGTTTTCAAAGGGGATAAAATACTTTACATCATCACATAGTATTTGAACTCTGAGATGATGATCTGTCTTTTCACTATACTGTAAACATAAGTCACAAGCAGAGGAAAGTTTTTGTAAGAAGTCGATGTACTCTTTGCGTTCTTTGTCTTTGCTTTTACGAAATAACGGCACACTATTCCTCCTTTGTTTTTGTCCCACAGTGATGACAGAATTTAGCATCAAGTGGTAGTATTTTATGACATGATTTGCATTCTGTGTTTGTGACAATCTCACTACCACAGTTCTGACAGAACTTGGCAGTTTCTGGATTTTTATGTCCACATGCATCACACATTTTATGTGTTGGTTTTTTAGTTTCTTGTACCACTTGGTTTTCTTCTTTGTATTTATTCATTACTGCGGTTTCTCGAATGTTTTTAATTTTATCTAAGAATTCTCTATCGTAATCTATTTTACTAATAATGAATTTCTCAAGTCTTACACCGTAGTTATGAAATAATGGTTGAAGAATTATTTTGATATCTTCTGAAATTCTGATTTCATTTGATGTAATTTCAGCGATATCTCTTAATCCTTTTTCGTTTTCACTAAATGCTTTTGTGATTGATTTACGTAAGTACATGCTTATTTCTTCATGGAAGAAACTATTGATCATATCTTTTGTTAATGATTCTTCAAATATTTTCATTTTTGAAAATAGTTTTAGTGGGTTCGTAATTGTGAAGCTATACGTCCCATGAGCACCAACTGTTGTGAACATGTTGAACCCTTTATCATGTACATCTATTCTATGTGGTGTTCCCCATTTAACTTGAATATGTTTTTTACGGTTTATGTAGTATACAGCACAGTTTTTAATTCCTGTTCTGTTGAACATTTTTTGTAGTACATTTGTTTGTTCGTTTACTATATTGTATTCACGATCATCATTGAATGCTCCAAGAAGACTTCCTTGACGCATAAACAAGATATCACAATCTTTATGTGAATAGATTCTTGCATCTGGACTAAGTTCTGTGATTGGACTTTTCCAGATTACATCCTCTGGTCCTCCTTCGAAGACAACTCTTTTTTCTGCCATATTTACACCTTCTTAGAATTCATCTTTGAACCATCTGTCGAATGGATCGTCATCAGGGTTTGAAGTTGATCCGCTTAAGCTTCTAAACATTTCAAAATACATTTGATCTGATTTTATGGTTTTTGGTTCTAATTCTGGACTGAAGTCTTTTAGTATGTAATCATACTCTCCTTCACCAATCCAGATTGGGTACATTTTTACTTCACGTTTGTTTACCATATTTGAACAACGAGCTGCGGCTTGTTCGTATTGATCTGTCGCTGCTCCATCACTCATTAAGAATATTCTTGGTCTGTAGAATTCAATACCATTGTCTAAATAGTATTTCTTTCTTCTGTTTACCATATCTAAAGCTACGTTTACAGCGCTTCCCATTGGAGTAGAACTGTATGCACGTAACGGCTTGAATTTAACGTTAGTTACATTATCAAATGGAGATTGAACTTGTACTTCTCCACCGAATGTTACGATTGCTAAGTCTGTGATTTTTGACGCTTTAGGGTCTGCTTGTACGAACTCTAAAAGCATTTTTACTTTTTCATTTAATTCTGTGATTTTTGGTTTTCTACCATAAGGTGTTCTTTGTGTCATTGAACCACTTACGTCTAATACTAAGATTAATGGGAATTTCATCGAACTGTTTATTTTGACGGGTTCGAAATCTCCAAATAGATCAAATTTTCCGGCCATTATTTAGCCCCCTTTAATATGTCTTCTAAGAGTGTTATCCACTCGCTTACTTCTGTGATGATGTTGTTATTGAAATAATCATAGAATGCTTGTCGTAATCTTGCGTCTGCATGAGACCAATAGAACAATGGACTATTCTTATTTTCAATATCTTCTTTTACATCTAAATTGTAGTGGAAACGTCTTTCAACATCACTACCTACTTCCCCTGTTTTGAAATCATAGAATGGACCTTTACCCATTAGGATTTCAAATAACATTTTATTGATTGGGAAATGTTCTTCTTCAAGAGTTCTTAATACTTCTCTTAAGTTTTTACCTTTTAAATTATCATGTGTGTAGTCTGCGTTGAATACTCCACAACTATAGTCATCTACTTGGAAACTTGCACTATCGATTATGAATAGTTCTTTTGTTTTTTCTTTGTACATTACATTATCGAATTTTAAATCTCCAATTAGGATTCCTTTTTCATGTAGGTATTTTGTCATTTTTAATAGTTTGATACAAATGTGAAAACGATCGATGTATTGAATGTTTCTAAAACTGTAGATACGGCTCATATCAAGCCCAGCTGCATCTTCTATTTCATCCATAACATATCCAACAAACTCATTTTTATTATACACGATATCTTTTGGCCAAACAATGTAACTGTTACGTAGGTCCATGTCGATCATACGTTGTATTTTTTTAACTAGTTCGTATCGTCTTTCTTCTTTTGTATATATTTTAACCATTAGGTTATCGTAAGATTTGTAAATCTTACCTTCACCACCTGCAAGAATATTATCTTTTTCGAGTCTTAAATATCCAAACTGTGTACTGTATACGTAGTTAATATCTTCTAAATCGGTTACTGCGATATACTTTGATTTCTCGTTTGTATAGAATGCTTCTTGTAGTGTTTTTGGAATTGTGTTTGTTTTTCTTTTTGATTTTGGTTTTGGTTTTACCTCTTCAAGTTCTTCTTTCACTACAACCTTTGGTCTTTCTAAAACCCATTTTTGTAGTTTGGATTCTACGAATTGTTCGTAGAATAGTAACTCTTCCTCATCAAGTAGAAATAAACGTTGTGCATGTGATTTTAAGTTTGTTATAAACGTAAATGCATAATCACTGTATGTTGTTTTCTTACTTTCTAAGATTGCATCAAAGTTAGTAAAATCTGATGTATCAACTTCATCTTTTAATCCTAAAGTATCTAGTATTGAAATGATACCTTGAATCCTTTTGTATTCTCTTCTTTTTCCACTTGCTTGGTATGATTCGATTACTTTGTGTATAGACGTATCAATTAGTATTCTGAAATCTAGCTCATCGATTTCAAAGTTTCTTACTTTATGATCTATGGTTTCTAATAATATGAAGAACCCATCGTCTAGGAATATTTCGTTTGAAACAAATAGTGCTGTTTTATTTTTGGAAATTTCCACGAATTAATCCTTCAACAAACATTTTTGATCTTGAGCTTTTATGTACGTAAAATGAATCTTCTATCATGTAACTATATCCTGATTTTCTAATGACATCTGCGCCATTACTTATTTTCTTATCTAGATATGCTAAGTAGTCTTGTCCAAGTGATTTGTAGTAATCTATTGATTCGTTTTCGATGTATAAGAAATTTATACTTAAATCATCGTAACTATATTTAGATACTTGTTCATCTAAGAATCTTAGTAGTGTTTCACTGTATGAATCTTTTTGGGTACCTTTGTACATTGTGAATAAATTCTTTATGTACGGGTTTAATGTTTTGTTTTCTAAATCGTATAGTACTTCTTCAGGTCCATCACTCATTAATACAAATCCCTTTATATGACTTCCGATAAATCCTGAAGTGATTCTAAAATTATCATTGGCATCACTGTCTGTGATGAAAAATGTAATGTTTGGTGCTCCGTTGTTTTCAGGATAACTACGAACTCTAACTTCAAGTCCTGTTTCTCCATTTAGTAATTCTCCTATTAATCCATCCCCGATATGCCCTTGTATGTATCTGTCGCCTTTCATTGCGACAAATAATAAAGTACTACTCATCTCAATGATACTGATTGCCTTGTTTTCAGTGACTAAGTTGTTTAAGTTTTGATATACTTCTTTCACGATGATTTTACCTAAGTTAGATTTTCTACTTGGTTCATCTTCTAGAAGTGTGAAGTATTCATCAAACTTATCAATCAGTAGTTTGCATACTGTGTTGGTTGCGATGTCTGCCCCAAGATGTGAATCTTTTTTACTACCAGCACCATCTGCTAAAGCAATTACTCTAACACCGTTTTTTTGGTAGTATGCAGTTTTATCTTGGCAAGGTAAGTTCCCTCTGACATGATCTTTTCCAATCAGTTCTACATTCATTTGTTTGTAGTGTGATATGTTCATCGAGCGATGATCCTTGAAAGGTTTTCTCTGTTTAGGGTCATGGCTTCGTCTTTAGGAGTTTCGATTCTAGTTTGTAATGTGTTAAAGATAAATAGTAGTAAATCATCAAACATATCTTCTTTTACTTTTAAGAACATTTTTAGTTTACTTAATGGTTCTAAGCTATCTTCAATTTCATAGTTTGATAGACTGAATGGGAAGTATGTTAGTTCTCTGTTTTTTAAGTGTTTTCTAAGTTTTTTTGCAACACCTGAGATATCACCATAACAGTCACCGTCAGTTAATACGATTAGCCAAGGTCTGTGTGTTCTTATGTTTTGTTTCTCGTACTGGCTATCTTGATTCATTAAATCAGTTAATGCTTGGTCCATTGTTTTACTTAGTACTTGAACCCCGCCTTTTTCGAATAGTTCTAATTCCATTTCTTTTCCAAATGATTTTATTGCTGAATAGGTGAATCCATCGAATCCATATATTGCAACATCAAGATCATCTTTATAAACCGATTCAGATATTTTATCATTGAACATCTTGATTGCTTCTTTTAGTTTTGTTGCTCGTTCTCCTTGAATCGAAGAACTGTTATCTACAACTAAGCTAACAACCAGTTTGTCTCTTTTTGGTTTTGTAATGATTGGTTCTCTATCAACGACAGTATTCACTGGAGCTACGATACCATCAAAACTAACTTCGTTTACTGAATCAACTTCTTCAAATGATTCAACATCTTGAAGAAGATTTCTTTTTTTCGGTTTCTTTACTGGTGGTTCTATATCCCAAACTTTTGGTCCATCTAGTAATGAGACTGCGACTACGTCATGTTCAAAGTTGACGTATGAGTCGTTCATTAATGATTGAACGATTTGTTCTGCGATTTCTTTTCTTTCTGTGATGATACAGATATTATTGTTGTCTATTTCTCTGTTGTTATAGATAACGTTTAGTAATGAGTTATCATCTTTCCCTGTTGAGACTATATCATCGATAAGTCCTCTTTTTCGATAGTAGTCTAATATGTTAAGTGCTTTGACAGCGACACGTTCATTATCACTGAATTGTCTTTTCCTTAAATCACTAACGACAAAGTCTACTACTTTAAGTTTTCTATTTTTTCCTCTAAGTACATTTACTAAACTAATTTTAAAGAACTCCATGCTTCCTTGCATTAAGGAAGTTGAGTCGATATATATTGTATAGTTTAATAATACTTCGTTTACGCCTTTACCCATGTTGTTCACCTCATAAACTTGTTAGATCATCAAGTGTACATCGTTCTTTTTCTATTGTAAGAATGATGTTTGATAATTCTAACTGTTCTTTATTTACTAGTCTTTTGATAATATCTTTTGCTATTTGTTTGTGTTTTGAACTGTCTTGTGTGAGTAATGATTTGGTTACGTATTTGAATAATACTTCATTGTTTTTGATGTCTTCCATAGTTTCATCATACAGTTGTTCATCATCGTTTTTATGAATAAATAATGAAAGTAATAAAACAGTAAGTAACCCTAGTTCATCAAAGAGTAATCTTTCATATAAATCATTGATTTTCTTTGATAGATTATCAATATCAAATAGTCCACCGTCTTTATATTGATTGATATAAAGAAGGATTGCTTTGATACTTAGTACTCGTAAGTCATCATATTTGTTTTGTGTATAGTTATACAGTTTATTTACAAGTTCAGAATTGTTGTATGCATTGACGATGTTTCCTGCTTTGTAAATATCGTTTTGTAGTTTTACGCTTGGTTTTTTCTTAGAATAGAATTCTTGAATCGAAACTACTTTATTCTCAAATTCTTTATGCTCTGTATAGTAATGTGAATCATACGTCATTACTTGGATGTAGTTTGTAAATAATAACCATGTACTATTCACATCAACTATTTTTTCTGTGAATGTTAATACTTTTTTTAGTGATCCAAAGTACTTTGTTATAAAGGCAAGTGCTAAGAAATGTGCATCTTCTTTTATAAGTCTTTGGCTGATTGTGATTAGTTTTTCATTGGTATCAAATAAATCTAGTTTGAATACCCATACAAATTCTTTGTTGATTGCGTATCCTATTAACTCATCTAGTTCGATGATTTCTTTTTCTAGTAAGTAATCAACTAATTCTTGAGCGGATCCTTTTATACTTGAAATACGTTCTAATATTAATTCAATCAATTCTTGTGTTGGTTTATATTGATTGTTTTTTAGTGTTTGAAGTCCTTTTGTAATTCTCTGTCCTGTGTTGTATTTACCAGTATCTATTAGTTTATACAATGTATCGTTAAAGATTGTTCTAAAGCTATCATATATGTCTTTACGGACGTTATTGTATTGGTTTTCAAAATCCAATGAGATTGATGGTGCTTTTAATACAATTGTTTCATTGTTTTTGAAATATGATTCTAATCCTGAGTTGAAGCTTGATACAACTTCGTCTGTGTAGGTTTTGATTGAATCTGATTGTTTTACTACAAAGTCATCAATGATATCAAGTGATGATCTTAGGTTGTATTTGATTGGATCATCTACTTCTTTGATTTGTTCTTCAAATGAGAAGATTAAATCTTTGATATCTTTTCTGTAGACTTTGGTTTTATCGATTGATATTTTTGCCTTATCTCTACTGATAAATGATTTTTGAACTTTACTGTAGTTTTGTCTGTATGTCATTAAGTCTTCGTTAAATGGTTGTAATAGTTTAAAGACTTGATACAACATAATTCCTAGTAGCAATAGTATTCCATTTGATATTCCGTAGTAATAATATTCTTTTGCTCCACTTACTAATAGGTAAAACATAAATATTCCACTAACGATTATAAATCCTGTGAATATAAAGAATATTGCATTTGGTAGTTCTGCTTTAAAGTATTTAATTTTTTGGTTAAAGTTGATATATGATATGTTTTTTCTTGTGGCATGTCCTATCAGATATCCGATAATACTGATTAATAAAGCAATGAATAGGACCAACCCAATAATGTTTGATCCAAGTACGATATAATCTAGTAATCTCATTTTGATCTCCTCCAGAATATAATTCCATATATTGTGAAGACGATTCCAGCTAAACTAAATGCCACGATGTTTAGTACTGGGATAAATTGATCATTATGGTTTCTATATGATATATTGAATGTTTCTGTGAATCCACCAGCACCTTTTAATTCGATTTCATATGTCCCTGTTTTACCGATTCTGTAGTCGAATTTTACTAGTTTTCCATTCACATAAATTTTATCAATATCAATGTTTAAGTTAATTGGCTCATCGTAGTTTTCGTAATTCTCGATTGGGTAATCGTGTCTGATTTGAAAATGGATTGTTTTCTCATATCCATTTACACCTTTTACTACGAATGTGTAATCTCCTATCGCAGAGATTTCTGTGTCTGGTGTATATTTTTCACCGTTTAAATAGAGTGTTCCACCAACATCTCCTACTTTAAACTTTTCTAGTTCTTCATAATCATCGATTAGGATGGTTGCTTCTTTTATAGTGATATTGAATTCTTTACTATATCCTTCCACTCCATTAACGATGATTGTATGATACCCTACTTCTTTTAGTATCATATCTTCTTCGACTAGTTCGCCGTCTAATATAACGCTAACTGCGGTATCTGTTTCTATTTCAAATCTTCTTACTGTTTGATCTGAGTAATCATCATCGTTTGTGATATACGCAAAATATAATGAGTACGTGTATCCTTCTAACCCTACTAGTTCTACTTTATAGAACCCGTATAAATCTAACGATATGTTTCCTTCTCTAAGAACATCGTTTATATATACTTCTTGATAGACGTCACAGTCTATATCAAATGCTTCATCAATGATTGTTGTATCTAATAAATCGATATCACTGTTTAGTAAGGTGAATTGATATGATTTTGAATATCCATTTGCACCAAATACTATAACACTGTAGTAACCGACTTCTGTGAACTCTGTCAGTTCTGATGTTTTTTTACCATTTACCATGGCAGAATATGAACCTTCATTTTTCACTTCTAATTCAAGTACATCATAAAATACTCTTTCACCATCTCTCGATATTCTATATCCGAAATCCGGTATGATTGTGAATGATAAGGTCTCTAATAAAACCTCTCCATCATACACCGTTAATACATGATGTCCTATGACGCTATACTCATCCCCTGATTCATATAAGACATTATCAATATAAAGTGTGTAATCTTCATTACTTTCTATTGTTACATCTGTTCCTTCATAGCCATCGTCAATTCCAGTTACTGTGTCTGCTGCATTTACTTGATTAAAACTCAGAGTAAATAACAATACAGCAATTAGCAGTAATTTTTTCATCTTGCCACCCCATCACCTAGTTTTGTTGATAATTCTTCCATTACCGTTTTTAATTCCTCTTCAGATAAATACCCATACTTTTCTTCTATCAAATTCGCAATCTTATATCCCAATTTTTTTGCGTATTTGTTAGGGAGTTTTTGATTATAAACTTCATCGTTAAAGTGAGTGAATTCATCTAATACTTCAAAATCCTTTTGTGTCATTCTTTGATCGCTTTGTTTCAAAGCTTGGTATAATAAAACGATGATTTTATTGTCTCTGTATTTTTGTACATTGAATTTTTTCGTACCGGTATAGCACATGAAAAAATCGATGTATTTATCAAGAAACTCATCATCGTTTTTTAAGATATAATTCATTATCATAAATTTGTCATCAGATATATTCTTTTCTACCATATCTTTTTGGATTGTCATCAGTAAACTATTATAGTTTCTTTCTGATGCGCTATTGTATCCTAAAAGCTCGTTGGTAAAACGATTTGTATATCTTCTGTGATAATAATCCTGCACATAGCGATACCTTTCATTAAACTCCGTTTGATCTAATATATCTTCGTCAAACAAATAATCGAAGACTCTTTGAAACACTTCGTTAGGAAGTTGTTCACCATCTTCATAATGTTTGATATATGTGTTTAATGTTGGCCTGGAGATATTAAAGTCTTCACAAAACTGTGATAATGTTTTGTTGTTCTCTTTTAATTGTCTTTTTATCACCGTTCCCACCTCTTCTATATTATACCATAAATCATGTGTATATTTTGTGAATTAATGTAAAAACGACTTTACGTTATTTACACCTTCCATTATATCATTGTTGTATAAATAAAAAAGGACACAAATGTCCTTTTTAGTTTATTTCCTCAATAATTTCTTCTTCTGATACAAGTTCTTTCAGTTTATTAATACATCTCTTTTCTCTAAGGTTAGATCCTTTTTGGTAGTACTCTATTGCCTTATCGATATCTAGTTCAACATGAATACCTTCTTCATACATAAGCCCTAATTCATAGTTGGCAACTCTCATGTTTAATTCAGATGCTTTTATATAGTAAGTAAATGCTTCTTTTAAATTATCTTTTGATTTGTAGATTTCAGCTATTTTGATAGCTGTTTGGATATTGCCTAAATCAAATGTTTTAATATAGAACTTTAATGCTTCATCTATATCTTTATTTGTGCCTCGCCCTTGTTCAAAGTTTCTTGCTAGTTTATAAGATACTTCCTTATCATGCTCTAATATGTTTAGGTAATAGTTATGAACAAGTTCGATATGTTTTAAATCTGAATCTTTTGTGTTTGTGAAATAAACTTTTGATCCAACTGCGTATACATATTTTTCATCTTCTTTTAGATCCATTTGTTTTTCAAGTCTCTCAAGCATTTTTTTTACAGGTGGATGTTTTAAATCGTATTTTACTTTCATCAAAAACCACAATATAGTATAAAAGAACCGGACATCAACA
>NZ_CEXEES010000038.1:13613-14367 GCF_982632705.1 Candidatus Izemoplasma sp.
TTTCATCAAAGACATATTTCTCAGAGTACCATAATAGTATACTCTCAACGCATTTCCACCAGTTGTTTTAAATGCATAATCGTTTGCGATATACTCATCCTCTTTGATAAATGGATGAAGGATGATTATATCTATTGTATTTAGTATCATATAGATACCGTAAAATATATAATCCAATAATTTAAACCACCAGGTTTTTTTATCCTTAATTGAGAATCGGACCATATAAAGTAAATTAGAAAAAATTGTTGAAAATCTAAAAACCACTAGATTTATAACATCTCCAAGTTTTGTTGTAGCGTGACCTAGTTCATGAGCAAGCATACCTTCAAATAGGAGATCATCTACTTTGGCTCTTGTATTAATGTATACTGTGTTTTTAAAGTAAAATGCGGGATTTGGAAGTTCTTCTAAATCGACGTATTTGTAGTTTAGTTTTTTGTTTTTTAGTTTAGATGTTTCGTCAATTAAATACATATATTTCTCGAATAAATCATTCTTAGGTTTTGATTCTTTGAATATATTTTTATTGTTGGTTCTAATTAATTGAAATATAAAAAGCCCAACATAGAATACCAACACTAAATTCATTAGTATTTCTCCACCGATCAAGTAAGAAATAAGTAATACAAAAGAAAGTTCAATTATTGAACCTAGTATATTCAGTAACATAAATTGTTGTAATCTCATTGTCTCACCTCGTTATAAGTATATCATAGATAACCAAATCAAAAAGAGACAAATCTGTCTCTTT
>NZ_CEXEES010000039.1:0-14280 GCF_982632705.1 Candidatus Izemoplasma sp.
CCGCGTAAACGACCTATACCCTTAGCAGGGGCACCTCTTCAGCCACTTGAGTACTGCTCCATTTGTTAGCCCTTATATAATATAATATTTTAGGCTAACTGTCAATAAGTTAAACGTTATTTTTTAGCACTACGAATGTGGTGCGTTTTCCTTAATCATTGTTAGTTGTAATCTCTTTCTACTTAGGTCAATTTCTTTAACCCAAACAGTTACGATTTCTCCAACACTTACTACGTCTAAAGGATGCTTTACGAATCCTTTTCTTAATTGTGAAATATGAACCAAACCATCATTTTTCATACCACAATCAACAAAGGCTCCAAAGTCAACTACGTTTCGTACAGTCCCTCTCAGTTCCATACCCATTTTTAAATCATCTAGTTTTAATACATCAGATCTAAGAATCGGTGCTTCAACATCATCACGAGGATCTCTAAGTGGTGCAACAAAATCATCTAAGATATCTTCAATTGTATTTACACCAGCTTCTAATTTAGACGCCAATTGTTCTACATTTGCATTATTAAATTTTAGTTTTAAGATAGGGTTACCAAGTTCATCAGGTGATAATCCAAACTCATTCATAAGTTTATTCGCTAATTCGTAACTCTCTGGATGTATTCCTGTTTTATCAAAAGGATTATCTCCATCAAGTACACGTAGGAATCCAGCTGCTTGTTCGAACGCTTTGTTTCCTAATTTAGGTACTTTTTTAAATTGTTTTCGATTTGTGAACTCACTTACTAGTTCTCTGTGTTCTACTATGTTCTGTGCAATTGTTTTACTTAATCCAGCAACATACTGTAGTAATTGTACAGACGCTGTATTTACATTTACACCAACCTGGTTTACTGCAGTCTCAACAACGAAATCTAATGATTCACTTAGTTTCTTTTGTCCAACATCATGTTGATACTGTCCTACACCAATTGATTTAGGGTCTATTTTAACAAGTTCACTAAGTGGATCTTGTAATCTTCTTGCTATACTTACAGCACTACGTTCTTCTACTTCTAAATGTGGAAACTCTGCACGTGCTAGATCACTTGCACTATAAACAGAAGCTCCTGCTTCATTAACAATAATGTAGAATAACTCTTTATCCAAAAACTTAGACACTGCTTTAATTACATTGATAATGAACTGTTCTGTTTCTCTTGATGCAGTTCCGTTACCAATTGCTATAATATCGATATCATATTTCTTTACTAAGTCCATCACTATTTTACCAGCTGTGTTTCTACGTTCCTGTGAGACTTTCTCACCAGGAAACTTTTGATGTGGATAAATAACATCCTTTGTTTCCATTTTACCCATTTCATTCACAACTGCTAGTTTACAACCTGTACGATATGCTGGATCTACTGCTAGAACCATTTTGTCTTTCATGGGTGGTTGTAATAATAAACTTTTTAAGTTTTCACTAAAGATATGAATTGCGTTATCTTCCGCTTTTTCACTTAATTCAGATCTTAATTCTCTTTCTACAGAAGGAGCAATTAATCTCTTGTAAGCATCTTCAATCGCAATACGTACATATTGATTTACAAATGAACTATTTTTGGTTAGGATCATTCCTTCTAAATACTCATGAATGCGTTGAACATCTACAACGATTTTAACACCCAATACTTTTTCTTTTTCCCCACGATTTATAGCAAGAACTCTATAAAGTTTTACTTTATTAACTGGCTCTTCATATTCGTAGTATATTTCATATATCTTACCTTCATCATTTGCGTTCTTTTTAATTTTTGATTGTAAGTTTCCTTTAACAAAAGTATGGTTTCTTATCCATTTACGGTAATCTGCATTATCACTAATTTCTTCAGCAATAATAAACAAAGCACCTTCAATTGCTTTTTCAATACTCACAACTTCCTCTGTTAGATACTTAGCAGCTTCATCTTCTAAGTTCCCTGAATCTGGATATGTATTGATGTAATCAGCAAGAGGTTTAAGTCCTTGTTTTACCGCAACAGTCGCTTTTGTCTTTTTCTTCTCTTTGAATGGTCTATAGATATCTTCAACATCAATTAATTTCTCTGCTTTTAATATCTCCGCTTTTAACTCATCTGTTAGCATTCCTTTTTCATCAATAAGTCGAATAACATCTTCTTTACGTTTTAAAAGGTTTTGCTTATATTCATATTCTTTATGAATATCTCTGATTTGCTCTTCATCTAATGCTCCTGTTTGCTCTTTACGGTAACGAGCGATAAACGGAACAGTGTTCCCTTCATCAAGCATTGCAAGTACAGTTTGTACTTGTTTTTTAGTAATTCCTAAATTTTTTGTTATCTGTTTTAATAAATCTTCATTAAATTCCATACATTTTCCTCCAACATATATAAAAAAGCCTAATATAGGCTAGTTTATTTTTATTCTACTGTGTAATCTCCGCTAGCTACATCATCCATAAATGCAGTGATGTTCGTTGTATTTACTAGAAACTCAATCATTTCTCCATCTTGATAAATCATTAACGTTGGAAACGATGATAATGTTTCATCATTAGGTCCAACAATTAAAGCTCTTGCAACATTATCTCTTGCAGTTACTTCGTACCCTAATAGGTATAATTTCATTCCAAGTTCGTTCTCTTTTGCGAATTTTAATATTTCCTCTTTGATAGATGCGCAAGCACCACAACTAGTACTATAGTAATATACTGCATACAAATCTTCATCTTGAATTGCTACTTCACTATATTCCCCTAATTGCTCAAAATCGTCATAGTCCAAGGCTGTAATATTGTAGTAGATCATTACACCCATTAAAATCACAAATACTGAACCAAATATTATTAATACGTTTCTTAAAAAATTATCTTCTTTTTTTCTATGTTTTTTTGCCATTTAAACCACTCCTAGCTTAATATATTGTATAAAAAATACGAGATAAAATCAAGTATATTAACCTAAATACTAAATATCTTAGGTAAGTTACTTCTTTAGTCTTTTATACATACTGCGACTGCGTAATTTCTTGAATGAGAGATACTCACATTCACAATATCTGTAGATCTGTATTTACTTTCAAGGTATGGCGCACCATATTCATCATTTAGTATCTCTACATCAACGAAATTTAAGCTGTGATCAAAGTTCTTGTAAACTTTAGTGTATGCCTCTTTTGCGGCAAAACGACCTGCTAGATACGCGATTCTGGAATCTGTGTTTTTCATATTGAAATATCTTACTTTCTCACGTTCTGAAAGTATTCGATTGATAAATCTGTCTGATAGACGTTCTTTTATTTCCTCAAATTCTACTATATCAATACCTATTACTTTACTCATCTAATCTCTCCATTATCTCTTCAGCTAAATCATTGATATTCCTATACCTATGATTTAGTGCGGATTTACTTATTTTTTTATTGAAGTAATCATAACTGATGTCTGATAACTCATTAAGTGAGGATTCTGGATGATCTTTTCTTAGTGTAATTGCTTCTTTAACACTTTTTGGTAGCTTATCCATATCTACCATGTTCTCTAGTACGCTTATACTTCTAAGTTGTTTGTTTGCAGCACCTAAGGTTTTGTTTTGGTTTGCAATTTCCATATTCATAACTCTAGTTATACTGTTTACAAAGTCTCTTTTGATTCTTTCATCTTCGTATTCAAACAAAGCATTGATAGCACCCGCTACTTTTAGGAAATCTGCAATTTTTTCTGATTCCTTGATGTATGCGATATACCCTCGTTTACGTTTTATTGATTTTGCTTTTAAATGAAAATAATTTAATAACTCCATAACTTGTAAACTCTGAAGTTCATTATGTGTTGCTATCTCTAAATGGTAGCTACTCGATAACGGATTATTGATACTACCACTTGCGAGGAATGCACCTCTTAAATATGCTCTTTTACAACATTCCTTTATTAATAGAGGCTCTTCTGATATATGTTCGTTATTGCTCATAATTCCAAGTTCATTAATCAGTCGTTCTGCTTGTTCTTTTATCCTTACGATGTAAATATCGTTCTTTTGTAGTTTCATTTGTTTCTTACTTAATATATCCACTTCAACACGGTATAACTCTTTAACAGATGTAATCACTTTTCTAGCAATTTGTAAGTTTGTAGTTTGGAATTCTAAACTAACACCTAAACTAGATATATTAATATTCCCATGTATCTTTAAAAGCGCAGATAACTCAGCTAGTTTACAACAGTTATCGGCTTTTACAGTTAATAATTCACTTTTTACATCAGATGCAAAACTCATATAAATCACACTCTCTAAAATGATATCTAATTATAGCATTTATACAATTCTTTGTCTAACAAAGAAAAAAAGGAACCGAAGTTCCAATTTCTATTTTTATTTCAGTGTTTCTATGTACTTACTAAGAGCCACTGCGGCAATTGAACCATCTGCGGCTGCGGTAACGATTTGACGTAAATCTTTCTCAATTACATCACCAATTCCATATATACCTGGAACCGAAGTAGACATATCAGGATTTGTTTTGATATAACCCCATTTGGTTGTAATACCTAAATGTTTTACGAAATCAGTTGTTGGTACTTGTCCAATAAAGACAAAAGCACCTTCTACCGCTATATCTTGTTCTTCTTTTGTTTCTGCATGTCTGATCGTTACTGTTTCTAAGTTATCTTTTCCATTAAATGATACAACTTCATATCCTAATAAGAAATCCATTTTACCAGTTGCATTTGCTTGATCTATTGCTTTTTGATCAGCTTGCAATGTAGGCAAAATATTTACTACAGTAATATGGTTTACCATTTTAGTTAAGTAAACAGCTTCTTCTATCGCACTGTTCCCTCCACCAATTACAATGATGTCTTTTTCTTTAAAGAACGCACCATCACAAATAGCACACCAACTTACTCCACGACCACTTAATCTAGCTTCACCAGGAGCGTTTGTACTTCTTGGAACTGTCCCAGTTCCAATAATTACTGCTTTGGCTTTATATGTTTCTCCACCAGCAGTTTCGATTTCTTTATAATCACCTTTATCAATAATATTAGTTACATCTCCATATTGATATTCAACTCCTAGTTCTTGTGTATGATTAAACATTTTCTCACTAATATCAAATCCAGAAACATTTCCAAGACCGACATAGTTTTCTACTTCCCAAGTTGTCATCATTTTTCCACCAGGAGCGGCTTTTTCTAACATAACTGTTTTTAATCCTGCACGTTGTGTATATACTGCAGCGGTCATCCCTCCGGGACCCGCGCCTACTATTACTACATCATATTCTTTCATAATAACTCACCTCGATTATATATTATAACTCTACTTTTTAAATAGTGATACTATTTTGCTTCCAATCTTGTTTAAAAATGCATCTGGTTTTGTTGGTTCTACAAGTCCTTTGTTTTCTTCTAGTACTTCTGCATAAGATTTTGTTTTAACAATCTTTCTAATAAAGTAAATATAAGCACCTGCACCTAGTACCATTATGACACTAATTAGTTGTGCTGTTCTTATAGTTGTATTTCCAATATATAAGCTATCTGTTCTAATTCCTTCAATGAAGAATCTTCCTACACCGTACCATATTAGGTAGAATGCTAATAACTCACCATTTTTTAACCATTTGCTTCTTCTGATTATAAGTACAATTATAAATCCAAGTACATTCCACATACTCTCATATAAGAACGTTGGATGATAATAACTAATTACGGGAGAAGATTCTGTGATTCTATCGATATACATTTGATTTGTAATCCAATCAGGTAAATGTAATGTATCTGTTAGAAATGCACGTTGTTGATCCAGAGTTTCTAGTGGGCTACCACCAGCGTCAACACCACCAATTACTCCACCGTGTGCTTCGCGATTAAAAAAGTTACCCCAGCGACCGCTTGCTTGAGCGATTAAGAAACCAGGTACCATTAAATCAAATGCACTGAACATACTAATCTTCTTGATTTTCGTATAGAAATACGCACTGATAAACGCGGTTATAAATCCACCATGTATAGCAAGTCCACCAGAACTAATATCAATCACACTCAACATTCCTTGTCCAAATCCTTGGTCTTGGAATATTGGTAAATATGTATTTCCAAATTCAAAGATTACATACCATAATCTTGTCCCAACTATACTTAGTGGAACTATGATTAAGATTCCATCAATGATGTCATTTGTTTTAATCCCTAATTTGTTACCTTCTCTAATACCTAAGAATGCTGCTACTGCCATTCCTATTAAAATCATTAAACTATATTTTTGCCAAACAAAGTTATCACCTAGCTGTAAAAATATCGGTGAAATTGGATCTATTGCTGTATGATCAAACATAATAACCCTCTATTCTATTTTTTATTTTTAAGTAACTCATCAAGCTCTTGCGTAAACTCCAAAGCACTATTCGTTCCTAAAAACTTAAGTCTTGCGTTCATAGCTGCAACTTCTACTAATGATGCAACATTACGACCTTCACTTACAGGTATTCTAACATAGCTAACTTCAGTGTCAAAGAACTTGATTTTCTCATCTTCAATTCCAAGACGATCATATGTTAATTCTTGATCCCATAGTTCTAAATCAATAACAAGCATAATCTTTTTATCTTCCTTATAGGCTTTTACACCAAATAACTTCACAACATTTACAATCCCGATACCTCGAATTTCAAGATACTTTTTAAGTAGTTTAGGAGCTTCTCCGACTATAACACCATATTCACGCTGATAGATATCAACTCTATCATCCGCTACTAGTTGGTGTCCTCTTCTAACCAATTCTAAAGCTACTTCACTTTTCCCTAATCCGCTTTTTCCTCTTATCAAAACACCAATACCAGATACATCAAGTAACGTACCATGTAGTGATTTTCTTTCTTCCAATTTCGAACTTAAGAATAAATATAAGCTACTAATTAATGCGCTTGTTTTCTTGCTTGATTTACATACAACAATTCCAAGTTCATTACTGTTCTTGATAAATTCCTCTGGAATCTCTGCGTTCTTAGAGAACACAAACATAGGTGGTTTGCGATCAAACAACATTCTTGTTCGAATAACTCTTTCCTCATCTTGAAGCCATCCATAAAAATGAACTTCTTTACTACCGATTACTTGAATTCTACTATACTCATAGAACTCAAACAAACCAGCAAGTTCTAGACCAGGTCTTGATACTTGAGGTTTTTCGATATCTCTTTCTAATCCTTCGTGTCCTGATATGACTTGAAGTTTAAAGTCTCTAACCAATTGTTTTACAGTAAGCATAGGCTCACCCCGTTTTTCTTAATCTTCTTTTTATTTGTGTACCTAACAAGTAACGTATAATAACAAACAACGTTACAAATGCAACTATGAAGTATTCATGGTTGAAATTAAATAGTGAACCTGTGAATAAATACTGATCTATTATATAAAATATTATAAGATATCCTACAAATAAAACAAAACCAAAAGATTTGATTATGTATTGTAAGAAGTATAATGATAAGAATTGTTTCACAAACAATTCTACTACAGTATACACTGCAATAAATGCAATAAACGTTAATTCACTTTGATATGTTGCTAATCCAAATATTTCAATAATGAATAATGATAACGTAACATTCATAAGAAACGTAAACAGAAAATCAATAATAGGGTTTGTGTGATAAACACCACCAAATTCAATTACCAGTAAGCCTTTGGGCCTCTTTATTTTCTTATTTTTTTGGTCCTCTTCTAATTTCTTAATTGTTTCCATTAACTCTTCTAATTCTTCATCTGTTGGAGGATTTGGTTTATTCTCTTCCATCAAAGCCCTCCAATACGTGTTGTAGATATTGTCCTGTGTAACTATCTTTATGAACTGCGATTTCTTCTGGGGTACCTGTAACTAATATCGTACCACCCATATCTCCACCTTCAGGTCCAAGATCAATAACATGATCTGCTACTTTAATAACATCTAAGTTATGCTCGATGATAACTACAGTAGCTCCTAAATCTACAATATGATTTATAACTTCTAATAAGCGTTTCACATCATCACTATGCAAACCAGTAGTTGGTTCATCTAGTATATACAATGTTCTATCACTTATTCTTTTATGTAATTCTTTAGCTAGTTTTACACGTTGTGCTTCTCCTCCACTTAAGGTAGTTGCTGGTTGTCCTATTTTTAGGTAACCAAGACCTACATCGTTTAGAGTTTTTAGTTTTCTAAATGCTTTGGGGATGTTTTCGAAAAACTTAACACTGTCTTCAATTGTCATGTTTAAAACATCACTAATATTTTTCCCTTTATATTTTACCTCTAATGTTTCTGTATTGTATCTTTTTCCATGACAGACCTCACATGGTACATATACATCAGGTAAAAAGTGCATTTCTATTTTTATAAGACCATCACCACGGCATGTTTCACATCGTCCACCCTTAACATTGAAACTAAAGCGTCCTTTTTTGTATCCACGCATTTTGGCTTCATTTGTCATAGAGAACATATCACGAATATCATCAAATACACCAGTATATGTTGCTGGATTAGAACGAGGAGTTCTACCAATAGGTGATTGATCAATATTAATAATCTTCTCAAATTCTTCGGTATTGGTTAATGAATCGAAGTCTCCTTGAGATCTTTTTTTGCGATATATTTGGTTACTTAATCCCTTGTATAGACATTCGTTGATTAAACTACTTTTTCCACTCCCGCTTACTCCTGTGACAACAGTAAGTACACTTTTTGGAATCGAAACATCTATATTCTTAAGATTATTTTGTCTAGCCCCTTTTATTTCAATAAAACCTCTGGCTTCTCTTCTTGAATCAGGAACCAATATTTTCTTTTTACCACTTAGATACTGTCCAGTGATACTGTTTTTATCTTTAAGGATTTGTTTTACTGTACCTTGGAATGTAACTTCTCCACCGAATGTACCAGCACCTGGGCCAATGTCGATTATTTGATCACTTTCGAACATTGTTTCTTCATCGTGCTCCACTACCAATAAAGTATTCCCTAAATCTCTCATTTTTTTAAGTGTGTTAATTAGTTTTTTATTGTCTCTTTGATGTAATCCAATGCTTGGTTCATCTAAAACATAAAGAACACCAGTTAATTGTGAACCGATTTGGGTAGCCAATCTAATCCTTTGGCTTTCTCCACCGCTTAATGTTGCGGCTTGTCTTGATAACGTTAAATAATTAAGTCCAACGTTATCTAAGAAACTCAAACGTTCAATTACTTCTTTTAGAACCATTACACTTATTTGAGTGTCTTGTTCACTAAGTTTTAAACCATTGAAATATGAAATTATATCTTTTACTGCCATATCTGTAATTTCAATAATATCATGGTTACCAACTTTGACACTTAATGCTTTTTGATTTAACTTTTTACCATTACACACAGGGCATAATGTTTCACTCATATAGTTTTCAATCCAATCTCTAATGAATCTAGAGGTTGTTTCCATATATCTTCTTTCTAAATTGCCTATTACACCTTCGTAACGGCTATTCTTTTGATGTCTGTATCCTTCACCGTTGACAATCCCTTTACCAAATATGAAATTTATATCCTCTTTTGAACCATATAAGATAATATCTAAGTCTTTTTTTTGCATGTCTTTGACAGGTACTTTGATATCAATATCAAAATGTTTTGCGGTTTGTTTTAACATACTAAAGTAGTATGTATCTTTGTTTTCCCATCCTTTGATTGCACCTTTTTGGATGCTTAGGGATTTATCTGGGATTAGTAAATCTGGATCTACTCTTCGCTTGTGTCCAAGACCATGACAGTCATCACAAGCTCCGTAAGGAGCATTGAAACTAAATAAACGTGGCTCTAATTCACCAATTGAGAAATCACAGTGTGGACATGAATAATGCTCACTAAAAATATGCTCCTCGTTATTTATTAGTACAACAACTCTACCTTCACCTAGTCTTGCTGCCGTTTCTAAACTATCAAATAGTCTAGAACGAATATCTTCTTTGATCTTTATTCTATCTATAACAGCTTCAATCGTATGTCTTTTATTTTTTTCTAAGTTAATGTCATCATCCAAATCGTATATGTCTCCATTAACTCTTACTCTAACAAATCCATCTTTTTGAAGTTGCTCAAATGTCTTAGCATGTGTTCCTTTACGTTGTTTTACAAGCGGTGCTAGAACAATGATTCGTCCTTCTACAACTTCTAAAACTTTATCTGTCATTTGTTCAATACTCTGTCCTGTAATTTCTACATTATGTGTTGGACAGATTGGTTTTCCTATTCTTGCGAATAACAAACGCAAATAATCATATATTTCAGTTACTGTCCCTACAGTAGAACGAGGGTTTTTTGATGTTGTTTTCTGATCAATTGATATCGCAGGACTAAGTCCTTCGATACTTTCAACATCAGGTTTTTCCATGTTCCCAAGGAACTGCCTAGCATATGCACTTAAACTCTCAACGTATCTTCTTTGTCCTTCTTTGTAAATTGTATCGAACGCCAAAGAAGATTTACCACTACCACTAAGTCCTGTCATTACAACAAGCTTATTCTTTGGTATTGATATATCTATATTTTTTAGATTATTCTCTTTTGCACCTTTAATTACTATTTCATTAATCATACTATCACCCATCTAGTAAATCTTTAAATTGCACCTCTGTTAGAACTGTTACTCCTAGTGATTGAGCTTTAGTTAGTTTGCTTCCAGCATCACTACCTGCAACAACATAACTAGTTTTTTTACTCACAGAACTACTTACTTTACCACCAAGATTTTCAATCAATTCTTTTGCCTGATCTCTTTTGAATAATTCCAGTTTTCCAGTTAAAACGAACGTTTTCCCAGAAAACTCTGCTTTTTCTTTTACGTTTGATACATAATCCATATTTAACCCCAAGTCTTCTAATTCGCGAAGTTGGGCCATGTTTAGTTCATTGTTGAAATAATCAATAACACTTAATGCGATTACTTCGCCAATTTCATCTATATTAGTTAAATCCTCTTTACTTACTGTACCAAGTTCGAACAAGTTTGTGAAGTTAGATGCGATTACTTTGCTCACTTTTTCGCCGACATGTCTAATTCCTAGTCCAAATAAGAATTTATCAAGATTCATGTTTTTACTAATTTCTATATTTTCAATCAACTTATCAATACTTTTCACTCCAAAGCCTTCTTTGACAATTAGGTCGCAATAATGGTTTTTAAGTTTATATATATCGCTAATTTGCTTTAATAATCCGCCATTAAAGAACTGTTCTACAATTCTATCTCCTAATCCTTCAATGTTCATTGTTTTTCTAGATGCGAAATGGATAAGAGATTCTATGATTTTTGACTCACAAAAATCATTTAGGCAATAATGATCTGATTCTCCCTCGTGTCTTACTAGTTCAGATGTACATTTAGGACATCTACTAACCATCATAAATGGGTAACTAAGGATTTCTCTTCGTTCTTCTAACACACGAACTACTTCTGGGATAATATCTCCTGCTTTTCTAATAACAACATAGTCGTTTTCTCTGATGTCTTTACTTACAACGTAATCTTCATTGTGCAATGTTGCTCTAGAAACAGTGCTTCCTTGTACAATAACTGGATCTAAGTTTGCGACCGGGGTTATCTGTCCCGTTCTACCTACTTGGAACGTGATACTATTAATCCTTGTAATAACTTCCTCTGCAGGAAATTTATACGCAATAGCCCACTTAGGAGACTTCGCTGTATATCCAATATCTTCGTATGTATTTAGTTCATTAACTTTTATGACAATTCCATCAATTTCATATGATAGTTTATTTCTTTTATCTGTATATTCTTTTATATATTCTATTACTTCTTCAATTGTGTTACATGTTTTACTTAAAGGGTTTATCTTAAATCCTAAACTTTTTGCGAACTTCAAACTATCACTATGACTTTCAAGTCCATGATCTTCAGGTGATATAACACTATATATAAACATATCTAAGTTACGCTTAGCTGCAATTTTACTATCTAATTGCCTTACACTACCTGCCGCAGCGTTACGAGGGTTCTTGAATACTTCTTGTCCTTCTTTAGTACGTTCTTTATTAGACTTGTCAAAACTATTTTTAGACATAAAGATTTCTCCACGTACCTCTAAATCAAATAAATGATTTATTTGTAGTGGTATTGATTTAATTGTTTTAATGTTGTTTGTTATGTTTTCTCCAACAGTACCATTACCTCTTGTAGCACCTTGAACAAGCAATCCGTTTTCATACTTCAAAGACCCTGCTAGTCCATCAATCTTCAATTCAACGTTATACGTTATACTATTGTGAACTTTTCGTATTTTTTCGTCATATGTTTGTAATTCATCTTCGTTAAACGCGTTGCTTAAACTCATCATTGCGACATCATGAGTAACTTTCTCGAACTTACTTAATACAATATCTCCAACTCTTTGAGTAGGGCTATCTGGTGATTTAAACTCAGGGTTTTCATCCTCTAATCTAATTAACTCATACAAAAGAGCGTCATATTCTTGATCACTGACGCTTGGGTTGTCTTGTACATAGTACTCAAAATTATACTTCTTAAGCAAACTCCTAAGTACATTTATACGTTCTTTTACATTCATTAAAATCACCACTTTATATTATATCATAATTTAGTAATTGCTTTATGGTTTTTAAGAAGGGTTTTTACACCATGAGGAGGTTTAAACGCTATTTTGCATATATCTCCCGATACAGTTATTACCATACCTGAACCAAAATCGTCATGGATGACCTTGTCCCCTTTGTTTAGTTCGTTTTCTTGATAGTTATCAAGATTCTTCTTTTTAACTCTATTCGTTGTATGAGTTTTTGGTGCAATTTTGTAAACCTCAGTATGAGGTTTGCTTGCATACTCATTAAATCCTTTAATTTCTATTAGGTCTTCACCAATTTCATCAATAAAGTTACTATCAATGGTCTTTGAAGTTTCTCCAAATGTCATTCTGACATTAGAATTGGTTAGGAATAAGCGCTCTTTTGCTCTAGTTATACCAACATACATAAGACGTCTTTCCTCACTAATATCACCTTCGTTTATCGCTCTTGAAGTAGGCAATATATTCATCTCCATATTCACAATAAAGACCGCTCTAAACTCAAGTCCCTTAGCTGCATGAAGTGACAACATTGTTACTCCGTCTTCGACATCACTATTCTTCTCTTCAGATTTTAGTGTTACTTCTTCTAATAAGAACATTAACATTTCTTCTCTAGAATACTCAAAATAGATTTTCTCGTTCTCATATAACATATTCTTGAATTCCATTAGATTTTCTATTCTAATGTCTTTTTTCTCATCTTTTTCTAAAGCCGTTAAATATCCTGATTCCTTTAATATGGTTTCAACAAATGCATCAAAAGGCAATTCATCTAGATCTTTTCTGAACTTAACCATTTGCTCTTTGAATGCGTTCAGTTTCATACATGCTGATTTCCCTAATATGTCGGATGCTCTATCCAATGTTTCAAACATTGTCAAGTTGTTATCTAGCTTATACTGCACTAGTTTATCGATAGTTGTCTTCCCGATCCCACGTTTTGGAGATGTAATTACTCGTTCAAATGTCACTTCATCATCTGACTCGAGAATAAGTCTTAGATATGCCGTTAAATCTTTAATTTCTTTTCTTTTGAAGAATGATGTATTTCCATAAATTCTATATGGGATGTGTTTTTGTAGAAACACATCTTCAAACGCTCTAGATGCGCTATTGATTCTATAAAGTATTGCAAAATCATTATACTTATATCCTTGTCTGATTAGTTTTAGTATTTGCATTGCAACAAATTCAACTTCATCTCTAGATGTTGCACCTTTGAAGTACGTGATTAATTCACCTTTATCTTTGTCACTAAATAGGTTCTTAGGGATTCTAGATTTATTGTTTGCAATAACATTGTTTGCGGCTTTAAGAATTGTGTTTGTTGATCTATAATTTTGTTCTAAAAGTACAATGTGATGTTTAGGATAGTCCTTTTGGAATTTCCTGATATTCTTTATGTTAGCACCTCTAAATTTGTAGATACTTTGATCTTCATCACCTACTATGAATAGATTTTGATTCTCTCCTAATAGTAATTGCACAAGTTTATATTGAATATTGTTTGTATCTTGAAACTCATCAATTAATACATACTTAAACTTCTTTTCATACATGTTTCTTATGACTTCATTAGATTCAAACAACTGTATTGTTAAAAGAAGTAAGTCATCAAAGTCCATTAAATGATTTCTTCTTAATGCATCTGTATATCTTCTGTGTACACTTTCTACAATAACTTGAATACCTGC
>NZ_CEXEES010000040.1:0-14094 GCF_982632705.1 Candidatus Izemoplasma sp.
TAACAATAACCATCAGAAATCATTCTTCCTGCACCTACAAGTAGATCACCATCCCAAGCAGTTACGATTTTATAGCTGTTTTTGAATGAATCTTTAATTATATCTATTTCACCAGCATTCGCAAGTCCTATTACACCATCTACCTGGCGATATAACTCCATCATTTGATCCCAGTTTACTTTATTATATCCTAACTTATATTCAATCATTGTTACCTCCTTATACTTTCTATATTCCTTCCGATTTCTTTCCAAACACAAATATCCCAGCTCCAATTATGGGCCAAATAAATGATAAAAAGACTTTCGGTAATACTTGGTCATAATAAAAATATCGATCTGGATTATCATTGTAGTAATAAATTGTTACGTAAGTCCTATCATTTCTTGATAAACACTCATTATCTTCATCTGTATATTCAATTCCATCTACCTCGTATGTAATTGTTTCTGAACACTCAAAATAATCTGAATCTCTACCAATCTTTTCGTAAAGGGTAAAGTTATAATCGGTAACATGTGCTACGGTCTCTGTCACCTCTTCATTTTTTATACTTTTGTTGTATGAGACATACTGCATGGCATCAATTATAGCGACTATCCCTAATAAAATCATTAATGTTAACCCTATAATAATTATTCCGTTTCTTAGTTTTGAATTTATGTACATATTGAATCCTCCTACATCCTCATCTCATTACATTATATCACTAGTTATACTTAATAGAAGTATGAGTTAAGATTTTTCTCCCTAATTGTTACTAAACCCTTTTAGTTAGACTATCCAGAGGTTTTAATTATAATGAATTCATTTAAGCACAAAGAATAGAAGTTTTATAGTGTATTCGTGGTATATTATTTCTATAACTTTAGAAGAATTAAAGAAAAATATACTTAGAAAGCATTACGAGGAGAATTTAATGAAAACAAACAAGTATTTAGTATTATTTGGTGCATTAACTGCACAACTTACAATCGCAGGATTGTATGCATGGAGTATTTTCAGTGCTGCTATTGTTCATGAGCACGGGTGGAGTGATAATCAAGTATTACTAACATATTCGATTGCACAATTTGTATTTGCATTTAGTACAATTTTCTCAGGAAAATTGATCGACAAAAGAGGACCAAAAATAACATTATTTATTGGTGCATTACTATACGGTGGAGGATTAATCCTATCATCATTTGTAACATCACCAGTTATGTTAATCATTACATACGGTGTAATAATGGGTGCTGGGGTAGGATTTGTTTATGTTTGTCCACTATCAACACTAATCAAATGGTTCCCTAAAAACAAAGGAACAATTACTGGTTTAGGTGTTGCTGTATTTGGTGGAGGAAGTATTGTCTTCAAAGAAGTAATACAAGCATTGTTAGATGCTGGTACTATATCTAGTGCATTTATGTATTTAGGGATTATATCTTTAGTAATTATCCTATTAGCGTCTTTATTGGTTTCATTGCCTGAAGGATATACTAAAAATGACATCGTTAAGACTGAATTAGACTTTACATCAAAAGAAATGATCAAGACATCAAAATTCAAAAAAATATGGATTATGTATTGGTTAGCTGTTATTCCTGGATTATTAACGTTAGGAGCAGCAAAAAATATCGGTCTAGACAATAAAATGACAGCTGCTGCTGCCGCTGGTTTAGTTACTGTTCTTGCATTATCAAATGCTGGTAGTCGATTAATGTCGGGATATTTATCAGATAAATTCGGTACACTTAGGATGCTGAAAGTTATTTTTGGAGTAACAATAACTTCGTTACTACTTATTAGTTTCTTCAGCACAGTAACTCCAATCTTCTATATGGCAATCATAGGGATTGCTGTAGGATATGGTGGTTTCTTATCACTATTCCCTACATTTACAAATCAACAATTTGGTTCATATCGCTATGGTTCAAACTATGGAATTGTGTACCAAGCATACGGATTAGCTGCGTTATCAGGAATATTCATTAAGTCTATTGCTGGTTCATACACAAATACATTTATCATCTCAGCAATCGCTGGAGTAATTGGTTTACTTATTGCGTTCACAATCAAAGAACGTAAAACTGCATAAATAAAAAAAAGGCTAACTCAGTTAGCCTTTTTCTTTATCTTTTTTTTGAATTATTTCTACTATCGTGTTTTGAAAAACCTTTTGGTACTACTTTACCATTTCTTGTACGTTTACGAGAATATGATTTATTACTTCTGTTTTTATTTGATGATCTGTTATTTGTTTGTTCCTTTGATTTCGATTGTTTTGGTAAATCTTTTAATTCTACTGAGTACACTGAATCTGTCATCAAAGGAATATTCATTTGGATATGTTTTTGAATATCTTTCAGTAAGTCATATTGATCTTGTGAGCAAAAAGATATTGCCACTCCACCAAGTCCTGCGCGTCCGGTTCTACCGATACGATGAATATAGGTTTCAGGTACTTCAGGTAAATCGTAATTGATGACATGAGATAACTCATCTACATCAATTCCTCTTGCTGCGATATCTGTTGCGATTAACACTCTTACTTTTTTAGTTTTAAAGGCTGTAAGAGCTTTTTGTCTTGCCGATTGTGATTTATTACCGTGTATAGCAACAGAACGAATATGAGCTTGTTCTAGTAGTTTTACGATGTTGTTTGCACCATGTTTGGTTCTTGAGAATACAAGTACTGATTTTAAATCTCTATTTTTAAGTAGTTCGATTAATAAATCGATCTTTCTTTTTTTACTAACTCCATAAACTGATTGTTTAATCTTATCAACCATTTCTTCTTCTGGAGTAATCATTACTCTTTCAGGGTTTTTAAGCATTTCATTCGATAAACTTACAATAGCGTGTGGCATTGTTGCTGAGAAGAACATTGTTTGTCTTTCTTTTTTAACCATTGCTACTATTTTCTTAACATCTCTAACAAATCCCATGTCTAACATTCTATCTGCTTCATCTAATACTAAGTATGTTACTTCTGATAGTGTAAGTTTTCGTTGTTGGATTAAATCTAGTAATCTACCAGGAGTAGCTACTAATATGTCAATACCACTGTTTAATGCTTTTACTTGTTTTGATTGTGGAACTCCACCATAGATTACAGTAGTTCTCATATTTAGGTTTTTACCATACTCTTTGAAATTATCATGTATTTGAAGTGCCAGTTCTCTTGTTGGTGCAAGTACTAAAGATTTGATAACTCTTTTTCCTTGTTTTTGGGTTTGGTTTTCTTTATGCAGGTTTTGTAGAATAGGAATCGCAAATGCTGCTGTTTTCCCGGTACCTGTTTGTGCACTACCAAGGATATCTCTTCCTTTTAATAATACCGGAATTGATTCTTCTTGGATTGGTGTTGGTATAAAGTATTCTTTTGCTTCTAATGCTTTTAATATTGGTTCGATAATATTTAGTTCTTTAAATGTCATAAATTTGATTGCTCCTTTTTTAACATACATACAATCAAATAAACTTAGCTTTGAAAATACGTGTCTTTTTATCCTAATCAATCATAACACAGTTTCGTCATATTCCATTACGATTTCACTTAGAACGTATAAAAACAATATGTAAACGTTATGATTGGAGTATTTGATACAAAAAAAGCCCGTTTGGGCTTTTTATTTAAACTATTAAAGATTTTCCATATATTTTTGTAGTTTTTCTTTATGTCTTCCATACACAATTATATGATGATTACCATATGGATTTGATAAGAAGTACTTTGTGTCTTCCATTTGAATCTTTACTTGAGTTCTACATAGATTGCATTCATCTAAATTCTCAATTATAGTCCCTTCAGAAACATAGTAGTCTTTTAAATTGTTACTAAGTTTAAACATAGTGATGTCTTGTTCTTCTAGTTTTCCTCTAAAAGCAACTCCGATTCCTGATTCGTAATGCGTCATAACTTCATAAGAATCTGTCATATCAAGTGGTAATGTACAATGCGCAAATATCATTTCATTTTTTTCTGAATCAATTCTTGATGGGTTTGCTTGAAATCCTGGTTTACCTGTTACTTCTTTTAGTATGTGCATTGACAGCATAGAAGGAATATCACCTTCACAAGTACCAATAGAGCCTTCTGAGTTTAATAAAGATAACCCTAAACAACCAGTTGTTTTCACTGTGCTTAGAAGATCAAAACATCGTAAAGTTAATCCTTGTAACTTGTATTTTTCTTTTAAGATTTCAAGAGCTTTACTTAATTTTTTAGCGTCATTTACTTCATTTAGATCGAAATCTAATAATAGATCGCTTTTATACTCACCAAGTGTGATGTTGTTGTATGTATCAATCAACTCTTGTAAATCTACATCAACCAAGTCGATATTATACATTGATTTCACTTTGTCGTAGTCAACATTTGATGCGATTAACCAATCACTTGGTTTCCCGACAACTCCTAGTTTGGTAGTTGGAATTACTTCACTATGTAAGATTTCGTTTATGCTATTAGTAATAAATGAAGGAGAACCATGTAAGATTCCTGATTCCTCGTTTTTAGCTTTTAAGTAAGATAGTATTTCCATAGATGCAGCTAGTGAATTATTACTACCATATGTTAGTAAATAAAATGGTGGTTTCAAGTCTTTCTCTATTTCTAAGAACCGACCTTCACTTCCTCCGCTTTGGACTAATATTAATGATAACGGTGTATCATATAAGTTCTCAATGTTTGATACATTGAATGTGAATTCACTTTGAGATTCTATCTTTGATAATAATGCTTTTGTTTCTTCGTTGATTGTATCCCCATCATGTAGCGATGAAACAATCGGTAATATATTGATTTTCATGTAATCACTCCCATAGATATTATATCATTTCATTGGTTAAACAAAAAGACCTATCACTAGGTCTTTTTTTGTTTACTCTATAGTTTCCACTTCAACTTCTATTT
Source organism: Candidatus Izemoplasma sp. (assembly GCF_982632705.1). Taxonomy (NCBI): domain Bacteria; kingdom Bacillati; phylum Mycoplasmatota; class Mollicutes; order Candidatus Izemoplasmatales; family Candidatus Izemoplasmataceae; genus Candidatus Izemoplasma; species Candidatus Izemoplasma sp. Next base: position 4,901 of record NZ_CEXEES010000040.1, read on the forward strand.
TCTTTTTCTTTGGTTTTTGAATGAATATATTGTAGTCGTCTTCATGAATTTCAATACTAAACTCAACGGCTATTTCATTTAGTTGATTCAGCATTCCAGTTTTTTCACTTTGGATTACCTTAATATCTCCATTAAACTTATGTTCTGCGTCTTTAAGTGCTTTAGCATATGACGCTTTGATTTTTTTGTGCTCTTTTACAATTTTATTTACATCTTTATTTAGTTGATCATTAATTTTCTTGAACAGTTTCTCAAAATCTCTTTTTTCAGATTCTAGTTTCTTGTTGATCATTTTAGTATAATTGTCTAATTTATTCTCTAAATCTTGAACATCTTTATTGTATACCGCTTCATTTTCTTTAAGCCAATTACTTTTTGCACGAACTCTAATTTCAAAACGTTCAAGGTTTCTCTGATCTCTTCTCTCTTTTTGTGTATTAGCTTTCGCTGTATTTGACAGTGAAAGATCAACCAAAAGTTTTAGAGAATCATCGTTTTGATTTGTTGCTAATTCGTTAATTTCCTTTGCAAAGTCTAGACTAGTATTATTTATTGATTGAATAGAATCTAGCAATGTTTTAGCGTTTTTCTTTTCATTATCGGCACTTGTTTTAATCATTTCAATTTCTTTGTTATATAACTCTGACTGCGCGTCGAATAATATACGTGCTTCACTAATGATTTTTTCAGCTCTGTTATTGGCAAAATCAATTTTGCTGTTATATGCCAATAATATGTTATCTAGGTCATTTTTAAGATCATTTGTATCCGTTTCATATCTCTTATCAACGTCTTCAATCAATAACTTGATTTCTTTGATTTTTTCGTTATCAAAACTAGGATCTAGTACGACTAGTTTTACGTTTAATCCTTTTATAGTTGAATTATACGATTTTGTGAGCTCGTTTGAATCTGTTTTATACTTTGCCTCAATCAATTTAATTTGTTCTGTAGGCATAATAAGTTCAGTCTTTAAATTACTGCTTACTTTGCTGGAAATGAACTCAAAACTAGTTTTCAGTTCATTGATTGATAGTTTTATACGTTCTATCAATTGTTTTGATCTGTTATCTATTTCTTCTAGTGAAAGTTTATAGTTTAAATTTTCTTTTGCTGAAACTGTTGAGTATAATGCTTTCTCATAAATATGAAGATTCTTATGTTCTTTGTTTGATAATGCAAAATTGTTTTTTACATTCTCTGCTCTATTTTTTTGAATACTTGTTTCTAGAGTAACTCGTTCTTTTTCTAACTGAAATAATCTATCTCTTTTGATTGATTGAATATCTTCATAGAAACGAAGCTCCTCTTTCTCTATATTCATTTTGTGTTCTAAGTTGGTTTTACGTTCATCTGTTTTAAGTTTTTCATTTACTATATTGTATTCTAAATTGGCAATTCTTTTATCAAAATCTAACTTAGATTTTAATTCACTTATTAAAGCGTATTGCCTTACATCTGTCAATTTTGAACTATGTACTAAGTCTTCTTTTTGAACTCTTTGTTCAAGTTTAAGGACTCTAGATTCATATTCAGTTATCAAGGTTTCTAATGCAGCATGATTTTTCTTAAGTAATCCAATAATCGGCTTAACCTGGTCATTATCATATGGATCAATGTGTAATGATTGATTTAGTTTTGAATTCACATTTTTGATTCTTTGCTGAGAATCTTTTTCTGTTTTTTTCACCAAAGCTTCAACAACATAAGCTTCTGCTTTTATTGCTGATTTTTCAATCTCTTTAAGACTCTTCTTTTCATCTTTACTGAAATTACTTTCTAGCACAGAAACAGTTTTTTCTAGACTGCTTTTTTCTTTTTCTAGACTAGATTCAATTGATAGCAAGTTTTTACTCTTACTTGTATCTATAAGAGCTGTTTTTGTGTCATGAGACTCTATACTTTTCTCTAATTTAACATCAAATGCTTCACTTGATTTTAAAACAACACTTTCATGTTTTTCATTACGTAATGTAAGACGTTCTTCAATCTTTTCTCTAAAATCAATGTTCTTTGCGATTTTAGATTGAAGAATTTTTTCACTCTCTAATTCTGCATTTATAAACTCACTTCTTGACTCTTCTATATGAGTTTTAAATGTCTCTACGTAATCACTAAATCTATCCTTATTATTTTCCATAAACTCCACCTCTACTTTTACACATGTAACTATTTTAACATATTGAGTCTAAAAAGGCACTATTCAGTTTAATAATGGCTGAACTATGTTCAAAACTTATAATATAACAGTACTTGGTTTGTGCTATGTTACTATTAAATAACATGTGTTATATTATGATTGAAAAGGAGTCGATATTATGTCATATTTATTATTTTTTGCTATTTCTGGAATTGCATATTTAGTAATTCTATCAGTACTTTTTAGTTTAAGTTTTATTATTCTAAGTAGATTTATAAAAAGATTAAATCTACTAATGGTTTTATCATTTATTACACCCACATTGTTAATGCTTTACGTAGGTACGCTTCTACAAAATGCTATTCTTCATGAAGATAGCATTAGGATGTTGTATCCTTCAATTGTTTTATACATAATAATTTTCAGTTTTATATTGAACAAGACACTGTTTAAAACATTGCCAGGACCAATCATTGAACAGGTTAAACCAAAGGATACTTATTACTGGAATTTGGAAACTGGTTCTAAGATTGCATATTGGTTTTATGAAGGAAAAGGTACAAAAAAAGAGGATCCTATCATTTACGTCCATGGTGGACCAGGAGCTCATGTAAGAAATATTGATCGTGAATATTTTGAATCATTTACTAATCAGGGCTATGACGTATATCTTTACGACCAACCAGGTGGTGGATTTTCAGATTATCTTGGAATACAGGAATACTCTATGGATCGTTTTATCAAAGATTTGGAATATATTAGAGTATCTATCAAGGCATCTAAAATGATTCTTGTAGGACAATCATTTGGAGCAAGAATATGCTCATATTATGCAGCAAATTATGAAGAGAATGTATCATCAATCATATATGCTGGGCCAGCTGGTTTAAAATCAAGCACCCTTAAACAAGATATAAAGAACACGAAAGATTTTGAAAAATCAGAGATAGAATTTGCTAGTAGTAAAGAGGATATCTTTAAACCCTCTTTCACAGAGATGATTCGATTCGCTTTCTCGGTACTTATGTGTAAGTTAGGTGGAGAAGTCATTGTAGATCAAATAATTACTCAAAAGGAAATCACTGAATATGCTACTAGAATGATACCTGAAGCTATAGGTAGGGCATATCATAAGAAATATAAACATTTAGTACCCACTATTACAAGTGGGGGTATAAATGTGGTTGTGAATGTACTAATGCATAATAACTATGATAAAATAAGTGTAGATATGATTGATAAACTATCTACAAGTACCATTCCAGTGCTTGTCTTAAGAAGTGCGTATGATTATGTACCTTGGACAGATACAAAGTACTATAAAGAAGTATTCAAGAATCACTTCCTTGTCTATATTCCTGAATCAGGACATATCGCATGGTCTGTCAATAAAAAAGATACACATGATTCAATAACTAATTTCCTTAACGGGGATGTCAATAAACTTGAATGCTACAAAGATGATAAAAACCCTTTATATGAGAGGTAGGATATTCTATGAAGAAAAAGCATTATTCAAAAGATTTAATACTTGAAAAAGCTATTATACTAGCGCGCAACGTCGGATTTACAAGATTAACGATGAGAGAGTTGGCCAAAAGCATTGGATGTAGTGTGATGCCAATATACTCTACCTTCGATTCAAAAGAAATGTTGATTGAGGAGATTTACAACAAAGTAGTTCGTGAATTAATCTCAGTTGATGGATACTTTAATAGAAACAATGAAGTTCTTAGACATGGTATAAAAAGTCCAGAATTCTACAGAGATATGCGTGACTACAATCCATCTTCAGTAGATGTTGAACTATTATATTCTGATACAATTTCTTTGATGCAGGCTGAAGACAAACTAAAAAACTTTGATGAACAAACATGCAGTAGTATTCATTTTGATATATCGGTTTATATAACAGGTATTGTAGAAAGACAGCTTAACAAAAGACAACACTTTGATAATTATGAACATTTTTGTATAACAACACTTCACAAGTTTACTGAAACACTTATCCTTGGATATAGAGAAGCTGTAAAATTGTAAAAAGCATACATAGAAAAAAGGAACACTTTAATAGTGTTCCTTTTTAATTTTTTTATTCTACAATACAACCGACAATTACATCTTTTTTATTAGCTACAGCTATAATTCAGTAGCTGATGCTTGATTCTTTCCGTTTGCCTTACTTAGATACAATTGATTATCTGCGGTGTATATCAAAGTTTTTTTAGCTGTAATTTCTTTAGGAATTGTTGTAGCAATTCCGATTGATAAAGTTACATCTACATCAATATCAAGAGTATTACTAATTGTTCTTATGTTTTTACTCAAGGAATCAGCAAACTTTTTCGCTTCTTCTTTACTACAAATTGGCAAAATAGCTATAAACTCATCTCCACCATATCTAGCTACAAAGTCATGATCACTTCTTTTCTGATCGTTTAATAATTTAGCAACGGATTTGATTACTTCATCTCCTACTAAATGGCCAAACGTATCATTAAAGTATTTAAAATTATCTATATCTAATATTAGTACAGAAAGTTCACTTTTATGATGTATTGATTCAATCCATAGTTTATCATATACCTCATCAAATAATCGTCTATTTGGAATCCCAGTTAAACCATCATGTTCCGATTTTGATTTAAGTTGTTTATTCAGTTTAGCAACGCGAATTGATTGTTTCGCATTTTTAATTGCTATTGCTAGATAGGCTGATAATGTTTGAAGTAAATCTTTATGTGATTCAGTAAAAGCATTCTTCTCTTTTGCCTGAATACTGAACATTCCAATAACTTCTCCTTCAACCATCAATGGAGAATACATTGCGGAATACATTAATTCTCCTCTTGTAGAGGCTAATCCTTTTATGTACTTTTGATATTCTTCTTCAGCATCATTTATTTTAATAGTTTGGTTATGTAAAAACCCCCAAACTAACATACTTTTTTCATTATCCAATGATAGTGTGAAACTATCAAGTTGTTTTCCAGATTCAATATTAAAGTCAAACCTTAATACGTTCTCTTCTTTATCTAAAAGACCAACATAAAGACCATTGATGTTCATTAGTAAATTAACATTATCATATAGTTGTTCTAGAATATCATCTAATTTAAGCGTCGCAGTCATTGACTGTCCTATTTTACTTAGTACATTCAAACTCTTATAACTTTTCTGTAATTTATCTGATAACTCCTTATACTCTTTTGTTTCTTTTAAGGAAACAGATAAACTAGATTGAAACCCAATACTCTTGATACGTTCTAATCTTCTATTCTCTTCAGCGCTTTTACTAGCCTTATAAAATTCTTTATAATATCTAATAGTCTCACTATCTAAACTGTGAGACTCATAAAATAGAGCTAATTTTTCATACACACGTGGCATTAATTCATCCATACCAATTTCTAAGGTACTTTCATAGGCTTTATAATAGTAATCTTTAGCTTCTTCAAACTTATCAATAGAATCATACGAATTTCCTAATTCGATATAGATTTTATACAAAATAACCAAATCACTACTTATAATCGCTTCTTCAACTCCTTTTAGTAAATAATCTATAGCTTTATCGTATTCTTTCTTCTTTTGATATATCAATCCTAAAGAATGATATACATGACCTAGTAAAAAGGAAACATTCTCACCTTCTGCATATTCTTTTGCCAAAGTGATACTAGTTATTGCATCATCCATCTTACCTAAACTCAAATATACATTAGCCATATTTATATTGATAGCAGCAACAGGAAATGGATCCTCAAGTTTTAAAGAATTCTCCATACTTTTCCTAAAATAATCAATGGCTACACTATAATCAAGTAAGTCTTCATGTATTGTTCCTAAATTATTGAATATTCTAGTCACCATATCAGTATAACCATATTCTTCTGCTATGGCCAAAGCACTATTGTAGTGTGCTACTCCTTGATCCATTATTTCCATTGTTGAAAACACAAGACCAAGACCACCCAAAGCGTCTGCTTTTGTATACATATCTCCTACTTCAATACTGATTTCAACCGCTTCTCTTAGTAAATTAATGGCTTCATCAAAATCACTATTAATCCAATGACATCTTCCAATACGGATATAACATTTCGCAATTAGACCAGGAAAATTATTGGCTTTTGCTAATTCAAGAGCTTCTTTAGCAATAACTAGAGTTTCCTCAGTGTTTCGTTGTTCTGTCCTAGTCGCCTTAGCAATTAGCGACTCAATATAATCATAAGTTGATACGTTAGATTCTATAATTTTGCTCATATATATTTCTCCTGTTTCTAGTAAAGATGTCAATGTATCTTAATAGACTTTGTTTTATTATACCATATTCCTATTTTTTACTTAACTAATAAAAAAGAAGTCTATATTTATACAGACTTCTCTTTACTTTATTTTGAGTAACACTATTTACTTCTTCTATTTCTTTGACGATCCCCATTTCTAGAAAAACTTTTTGAATCAGATTTATTTTTTCCAGATTTATTCCTTGGACCATGATTATTTCTATTATTACTATTTGGTTTTTTGTCTGAGCTGTTCCTTTTCTTTCTTGGAGGTGCTACAACAATTTTTGATGGATCTAATGATAATTTATTATCTTTAGACATCGGTATTTTCATATTTAAATGTTTCTCAATCTGTTGGAACAAATTGAATTGATTTGGTGAACAAAATGCGATTGTTACTCCGCCATGTCCTGCTCTACCTGTTCTACCTATACGGTGAATATATGTTTCAGGTTGTTCAGGTAAATCATAATTGATTACATGAGATACCTCATGTACATCAATACCTCTAGCTGCTATATCTGTTGCGACTAATATTCTAGTTTCTTTCTTTTTAAATGCTTTTAATACTTTTTGTCTATCACCTTGTGCTTTGTCTCCATGAATTGCGGATGCTTTGATATCAGTTAAGTTTAAATCTTGAACAATATCATCTGCGCCACGTTTTGTTCTTGAGAAGATTAAGACTGATTTAAATTCCTCTTGTTTCAATAATTTAATCAATAGTTTGATTTTTGATTTATTAGAAACGTAATAAACTGTTTGCTTGATTAAATCAATTGTCGCTTCTACTGGAGACACTTCAATTCTCACAGGATCTCTTAAAATCTCGTTTGCGAAATTCATTATTGTTTTAGGCATTGTTGCTGAGAAGAACATTGTTTGCCTATCTTTTTTAACCATAGATACTATTTTTTTAACATCTATAATGAATCCCATATCCAACATTCTGTCTGCTTCATCTAAAACCAAATAATCTACATCTTTTAATGTTAGTTTTCTTTGTTTTATTAAATCAAGAAGTCTACCAGGAGTAGCTACTAAGATATCTACACCACGTTGTAAATCTCTAGTTTGTCTTGAATGTTTAATTCCACCGTAAACGACAGTCGCATTTACGTTAATGAATTTACTATATTCAATAAAGTTATCATATATTTGCAATGCCAATTCTCTTGTTGGTGCTAAGACTAGAGCTTTTATTTTCTTTTCAGTTGATTTTTGCTCTTGTTTTTCTAAGAATATCTTTTGTAATATCGGGATCGCAAACGCAGCTGTTTTACCCGTTCCTGTATGTGCACTCCCAAGAATATCCTTGTTACCTAATAATAACGGGATAGCCTCTTCTTGTATTGGTGTCACTTCACTATACTCTTTAATTTTAAGTGCCATTAATATTGGCTCTATTATTTTCAAATCTTTAAATTCCATAATATTCGTACTCCTTTATATAAAGATAGTTACATGAATAATATTCAACTACCTAATTGCATTTTTTGATTTGCCTTATAAAGCATAACACATGTGATGCTTTTATCATAATGCATTCTTATATTGATTCTTTTACATATGTTATTATAACCTTTTTTGATAAATATCTTTACTTATTATATAAAACGATATCCTTTTTGCTATTTAGAATAAAGGTTCATAATACATTTTAAGACATCTTATATTGCATAACTCCTTCCATTTCACTCTATCTTTGATATAGTATCAATGTAGAAGATATAAAGGTTGTTGATAATATGAATGAAATTTTACAGTATACTCTAGAAAACTTAGAGCTACGTTTTGTGGCAAAAGGATTCAAGAAATATAATGCCAAACAAGTATATGATTGGCTATATAAAAAGAAAGTGAATAGCTTTGAAGAGATGACTAACATCTCTAAAAATCTAAGAGCTTATTTAGAGACTTATTATACTTTAGGTAGACTTGAAGTAGACACAAGACAAATATCAAGTGATGGAACTGAGAAGTTCTTATTTAAGTTATCTGATGGAAACCTAATTGAAACAGTTCTAATGCGTCACAACTACGGAAACAGTGTATGTGTTACAACACAACTAGGTTGTAATATAGGTTGTAGTTTCTGTGCAAGTGGGTTACTAACAAAAAAGAGAGATTTAGAACCTGAAGAAATCGTTCTTCAGATTCTTGAAATAGAGAAACTAACAAAAGAACGCGTATCTCATATTGTTGTTATGGGGATTGGAGAACCATTTGATAATTACTTTAAAACAATGAGATTTATCGATATTGTGAATCATCCTGGTGGACTAGCAATAGGCGCTAGACACATCACAATATCAACAAGTGGTATCGTTCCACAAATAAGAGAGTTCGCAGAAAGAGACAAACAAGTAAACTTAGCAATAAGTTTACATGCTTCAAATAATAAAATACGTTCTCGTATAATGAAGATTAATAAAGCATATGATATTGAAGAAGTCATTGATGCTGCGAAGTATTATGTCAAACAAACAAATAGACGTATTACATTTGAATATATTCTTTTAGAAAATGTAAATGATGAAGTAGCACATGCGGACGAGTTAAGTAATTTACTAAGAGGAATCAATTGTCATGTGAACTTGATACGTTATAATACTGTTACAGAATTTTATTATAAAGGGTCTAAAGAAAGCCGTGCAACGGCATTCCATAATCAACTTATTAAAAGAGGAATCAATGCAACTCTTCGTAAAGAACAAGGTAGTGATATTGATGCTGCATGTGGACAACTAAGAAGTAAAAAA
>NZ_CEXEES010000041.1:0-13709 GCF_982632705.1 Candidatus Izemoplasma sp.
CAGTGATTAACTGCATATTTGCATACTCAACTCTATCTGAGACTTCTTCAACAATTTGTCCAAATGCATCTGGACCGTTGTCAATAAATGCTTTTAGTTTATCCATATAAATATTTACATCATCAATTTCAGTCTCAATTTCCGTTGATTCTTCATCATTGTTATTGATAGTTGATAATCTTTTTGGAGTAAACGCTACGGGTTCATCAGTTTTTACATCTAGAATACCCGTTGATAGGTAAGATAAAGATGCTAATGACTCCTCACTTGATAATGCAAGTAGACCTTCAATTTGTTCATTGGTACATGCGCTAATGAATAATGTTAGTGTTAATGTTAATGCTAATAATAATATTTTTTTCATATTTTATCGCTCCTTTTATAATATATACAATAATTTAATTCTAATTTCTCCTTTTAGATAGAACTTTCTTTTCTTTTTGGAGGAATATAGTTTATTTGATCTTCTTTATCTTCTTCATCCTCTTCATCCTCTTCATCCTCTTCATCCTCTTCATCTTCTTCATCATCTTCGTCTGGGTCTTCTAAATCAATTTCACTATGTTTACCATTTTCTTCAATGATATACGAGTAGACCGTTGTTCCAAAATCATCAATACTCTCTATAATGGTAACTTCTCCCTCGACTCCATTTATTTTGTACTCAAGTTTATATACCAGTTCACCATTTTCATACTCTGCTTCTAGTTGATACTCATCGTTATTTTCTTTCATTTCAACTTTGAACTCGTCATCTTCTATTTTCACTTTGATTTCTTTTTCAGTATAAACAGAGTTAATGTTTTGCTTGATCTCATATTTTCGTTCTATATCATCTTCAGATTCTACTTCGTATTTAATTTCAATGTAATTGTCTCCTTGTGAAGCTTTAAACTCTAAAGATAACTCATCATCATTTTGAGTAAAAGTTCCTTCTACTAAGAACGTTATACCATCAACAATAAGTTCTCCTGTTAGAGTTTCATTCTCAATTGAAACTTTAAATTCGAATGATTGAGAATCTGCTTCAAAAATAATACTTGATTGGTAATTATCATTCTCTAAATCTGTCACTGTGATATCATCTTCAAAACTTCCGTCATCAATAAACACTTTCAACATGTCAAAATATCGATTAAACTCATCAATACTTCCTTCAAATTCAGTTTCATCAACATACCCCAGAAACATTTGATTATTTACTACAGTGCTTGTTAAGGATGTTGCTATGATTGAACCAGATATATATGAAACTTCTGCTAGTTTCTCTGATTCATACGCCCCAAGCACTGTTGTAGTTGAGATTGTTGGTGATTTTAAACTTGATAGTACAAGGGTAAACGCAAGAACTAGAATAAATGATGTAATCATTATAGGAAGTTTCTTAAGAATGAATGATTTTGAAGAGGATTTTGATTGTACATTATCCATAACAAAATCCATCGTTTTTTGCTTACTAATTTCCATTCTTGATGTGTCGATTTTACGATTGAATTTTTCCATTTATTCCACCTCCAATTTTATTTTTGCTATACTGGTTTTTATAGCCTTATATATTGTTTTCTCAGGAATCTCAGTTGATTCACTGATTTCTTTTACTGATAAATTACTAAAATAATGAAGCAACATTATTTTATAGTGTTTCTTACTCAATATTGAACTCATGACCTTCAATATTGAGTTTATTTGCTCTTCTTTTGCTATATCTTTTTCTATATCTTCAGATGATGTCGTTGTGTAGTCCTTAAACTCCAAAGTGCCATTCTGCCTATATTCTTTTGAATTAATATAGTTTATAACATAATTACTAGTAACACGATACATCCAAGTTCTAAAGGATGCTTTGTCCGAATTATATTTATGGAGAATGTTATACAGTTTCAAGAATACTTCTTGAAGTACATCTTCTGTCGTTTCGTAATTATTTACAATATTATATATATACTTAAATAACTCATTGTGATATTTATCCATTAAAAATGAAAAAGAATTACGATTTCCACTTAATATATTTTCTATCGCTTTCAGATCAGTCATTACACCACATCCTTTCATATAAGTATTTTACCACACTATGTATTTAGATGTGTCCCAAAGAAGGATTATATAAATATATACAATTATTTGAGGTTTATTTCTCCTTTTTGAAAAAGTTAAATAAAAAAACACAATCAAAACTTGATTGTGTTTTAGTTTTATAATGCTGATTTAATAATTTCCTTAACTTGAACAGCTAAATCCACAGAAGTCATTTTTCTAAACTCTTCAAATGGAATTGGTTTGTGAATCACTAATGTAATACGTCTTGGAAATGGCCAAAGTATTTTATTAAAGTTTGCAGGTTTAGATATTGTAACAGGTACAAGTGGTGCTTTACTCTTTAAAGCTACTTTGAATGAACCTGGTTTAAATTCAATCAGTTTCCCGATTTCTGTAGTTCTTGTTCCTTCAGGAAAGACAACCATTGTTGAACCTGCTTTTACATTTTTGATTACTTTGATGATTGATTCTGCACCTTTTCTCGAGTTCTCTCTATCAATCATTACACAACCAAGTGGAGGTGTCCACTTACCTATGGCGAATACGTCATTCACTGACTGTTTAGCTAGAAAAGCAACAGGATATTTCTTTAGTTTATACATAAACACCGGAATATCAAACATTGATGTATGGTTTGAGTATATTGAGAATCCTGGATCTTTAGGAAGATTTTCTAATCCCACTACTTTTGTTCTTGTATTAGTAAGAAACAAAGGAACGCTCATTATATGCTTAGCAAAATAGTGTTTAAGTTTTGAATTAATAGGTAATCTTTTTGCAACCAACTGAAACAATATTTCGATATATGCAAAGAACAAGAAAAGCATAACTAATGTCCCGGCCAATATACTTAAAAGGATTACTAGTGGATCGTTGATAGCATTGTCTATCTGATAATCATAAAAATAAATACCAAAAATGGACACAGCTATATTTATTACAAATAATAATAATGCAAACATAGTTTCACCTTCAATTTTCTATAGATTAAGTTATTCACTTTGAAATAATTATGCAATAATTTCTCTTTATACATTATACTGTATAACAAAACAATTTACACCTTTATTTACAATAATATATCACAGAATATACTTTTTAGATATACAAGTTTTGAACTTTTGTTCGAATTCGAACAAAAAAGTATTGACATAAGGAAAGCGTCGTACTATAATTAGTTTGAATTCAAACAAAGGAGATGAAAGTATGATTGATGTTACAGTATTAAGAAAGTTTTCCCACGAAATCCACAAAGGGTTTAAACCTCAACTCACTATGAAGATTAACAAAAAGGAAGTTGAATTATTAATGGCACTAACCAAAGACCCAAATAAGCCAATGAGAAAATATGGTCGTCATTTACGACTAGAAAAGGGTTCGTTTACATATGTAGTAGACTTACTGGAGGCAAAAGGTTTAATCGAAAGAATATTAGATGAAGAAGATAAACGTAAAAGAACTTTATCTCTTACAACAAAAGGAAATACTATTGTTGAGGAAATATTAGTGCAGCATGATGTATATATTGAGAATAGATTTGCTGTGTTTAATGAAAATGAAGAAAAGGAATTGAGTGCTGCGATTGAAACAATTGGTAGGTTGTTTGAGAAACTACCTGAGGTAAAACATCATAGACATCACGGAGGACATAGACACAAAAACGAGCAATGTGTAAAGCATGGTTCTAAAGTGTAACTAAAAAAGAGACCTGGTCTCTTTTTTTTTCATAAAAAAAACCACCAAATTTGGTGGTTTTAAATAACTTGATTATTCTTCTATAATTTCCATTTTGTTTAATACTAATGCAACGATACCATATAATGATCCAACTAATAATACAAAGAATCCAATACCCATAGAGAATACTGTTCCATCTTTCATAAGAGTTCCTAGTGGAGTCATTATTGTGTTATAAAGTGATTCCACACCATTTAGTTTTGAAGGTGCTGTAAACCATAAAGTTACTACACTTACAAATACTAATGCGAAAGGAATGTATAAGAATTCTTTTTTAACTTTAACAACTGTAGTTAATAAGATTCCTGCTATTACTGATAATACAGGTATTAACCCTAATAAACCTGAAACAAATGAATTCCCAGTTCCATGCTCATCAACCATTGCTGCTGCTGGATCTCCAACAATCCCAAATGCACCGATGTCTTCGATTGAATCGTCTGTAGGAATGTTAGTAAATAAGTTTTCCCACATTAAGTTCCATACTGTTGTTTCTGAATCACTGTGTACTTCAACTACACCTGGTACTAATACTGCGTCAGTTTTTGATACTACTGAAGTTAAAAATAACGCGACGATAATAATTACTAATGCTCCCCATAAATGATGCTTAAGTTTCATAAAAATCTCTCCTTTTATTTTTTTTCACTAACGATAGTGTAAACGATTTCAGTGAAAAAGTCAACTTTGTTTGAATATCAAAACATTGTATCAAAAAAGCATTCCCCATGGATAATCGGAATGCTTTTCATATTTTGATTACTTCTTAAGAATAGCTGAACCCCATTCTTCTTCTTTAAATCCGACTAGGACAAAATCATCACCAATGAAAATGGGTCTTTTAACCATCATTCCATCTTGTGCTAATATTTCAAGAAGTTCATCAATAGTTGCGCTTGATATTTTATCTTTTATACCTTGTTCTCTATATAATTTCCCACTTGTATTAAAGAACCTTTTTATTTCAAGTTTTGAAGTTTTAAACCATTCCTTCAACTCATCGAAGGTTGGATTCTCTTCTTTGATATTTCTTTTAATATATGTAACTCCATTATCGTTCAACCATTTCTTTGCTTTATTGCTTGTTGAACATTTTGGATATTCAATAAATAACATATTATCACTTCTTTCTATAATTCAATATCTAATACGACAGGGCAATGATCACTACCGTGGATATCATTTAAAATGTCTGCATCTATTAATTTACTCTTTAATTCTGATGATGTTAAAAAGTAATCTAGTCTCCAACCTATGTTTCTATCTCTAGCTTGTCTCATGTAGCTCCACCACGAGTATTTAATCTTTTCAGGATAAAGAGTTCTAAAAGTATCATCAAATCCTGTAGAGAGCAATTCTGTTAGTTTTGAACGTTCTTCTATCGTGTACCCTGCATTCTTTTGATTTGATTTTGGGTTTTTTAAATCAATTGGTTCATGAGCTACATTCAAATCTCCACATAATATAACTGGTTTCTTCTGTTGAAGATCATTGTAGTATTCTCTTACTTTGTCTTCGTACTTCATTCGGTAATCAAGACGTAGTAATTCCCTTTTTGAATTAGGAACGTATGTAGTAATAAAATAGAAGTCTTTAAATTCTAAAGTTATCATTCTACCTTCATCGTTATAAGAATCATCTGGTAAACCATACATAACGTTTATTGGTTCTACTTTTGTGTAGATCAATGTCCCAGAGTATCCTTTTTTATCAGCGTCATTCCAGTACTCATAATACCCATCATAATGAACTTCATTCTGATATTCCTGCATTTTTGTTTCCTGTATCGCAAAGATATCAGCGTTCACTTCACTAAAGAAATCCGCAAAGCCTTTCTTTAGACACGCACGGTATCCATTTACATTCCATGATATTAACTTCATACTATCACTCCAATCAAGTATTATTTTAACATACCCTACATATTTTGCATAAAAAAACCCTCTAGTAATTCTAGAGGGTTTTATGTTTAACTAAATTATTCAGAATCTGGTTTATCTTTGATAGTCATTGCTACTATTAGTCCAGCAATCGCTGTCCCCATAGCAATCATAAATGCTTGTTCAAATGATACACTTTTCTTTAAGAAGATTCCAAGAAGTGCAGCTGCACCATATGCTTGGAAAATTAAACTGTAGTTTGAACTAAAGTTCTTAGGTCCAAACAATTTCCCTGTAATTGTTGGTACAAGTGATAAGAATGAACCATACCCAACACCAATAAAGAATATTGCGATTACTGCTACTGGAATTACTTGTACAAAGCTTAAGAACGCCAACGAAACGATAGTAACCAAATACATGATTCTATATACATTCAAAGCACCGAACTTGTCTGCTAAACGTCCTGATAATAAACGTCCACCTGCATTAAACGCTGCCAAGAATCCAACCAAACCAGCTGCTGAAATTAAGTAAGTATCTTTTAATCCAATATATTCAGTTCCAATATCTTTTGCTAAACCAATAATTAATAATCCAGGCATTAATGCTAATAGATCACTAAATAATAGTTTATAGAAATTAGGAGTACGAAGTAACTCTTTTGTCTCGTAATCTCTACCATCATGAATAGATTTCTTTGCTATTGTAACATCATCAGGTACATCTAATAATAGAGCCCCACCGATTGTCATAACTGCGTAAATAATCCCTAATGTTAAGAATGTGCTTGAAACAGCTGCTTCTGTATAAACAGTTGTATCTGAAATATCTAATAACATAGTAATGATTTGTTTGAACATAATTGCCCCAACTGCAAATGCTGCTGTTGCAACTCCAGTTATTGTTCCTTTTTTAGTTGGGAACCATTTTACTAATGTTGATAAAGGACAAACATAAATAAATCCAACCCCTGATCCAGCCATAACTCCATATGTTAAAAATAACATATATGGTGAAGTAATGAATGAAGATAGTAATATACCACTACTGTATAAAAGCGCTCCAATTAACGCTGTAAATCTTGGTCCTTTTTTAAGTTGTAAACGTCCTGAGAAAATCATTGTTAACGCAAATGAAACTAATGAAATAGCATAAGTAGTTGTTACTAAGTTGAAGTCCCAATTAAATGCACTTGATATAGGCTTATTAAATAAACTCCATGCATATAAAGCTCCAATTGCCATTTGAGCAGTTAATGCCCCAACCACAACTAAATATTTGTTCTTAATTCTATAAGTCATAAATTCATCTCCTAATATTTTGTCTTGTGTATTATACACATATATATATCCTTTTTCAATAGTTTATAGTATAAATTTCAAACTATAATATTATAGATGTTTTATTTAAAAGTATATCAATTAGTAAGCGCTTGTAATAGTTTGTAAAACAAACAAAAAGAGACAGATAATCTGCCTCTTTCTTTTTAGTTTTTCTTTAATTACCGGCAATACTTATATTGTTTAATTTAATTGCTTTTGGACCAATCATTCTATTTAGTTTTTGTGATTCCTTACTAAAAACCATATCTTGTTCCACTTGTTTTATATTGGCACTAATACTACCTAGTGTCACAGGGATTTGTTTTTCACCATCAAAGTAAATACCTAATCTGATTTCTCCACCAAAATCTCCAGTTATATCATCCATTTGGAAATCTGAAAAGTTTAATAATTCTAGATACGGACCTTGCAACATACTTGAAAACTCTGTGCTACCAAGTTCAACAACGGCTGTGTTCATATTACCAGTTGGAGTTATCTCTAAGTAATCTGCGTAACGTTTATCTGCAATAAATGTTAATAGTTTTCCTTCTTTAATCAACTCAACATCTTTCATAACTAAGCCATCAGGATCAACATAACTACTAAATGGACTATTTGGAATTTCAGGTTTCACAGTAATTGATACTTTGTCTCCAGTTATGTCTCCAGTTTGAACTATATCATTAATCTTAGATTGTGATATCCCTTGATATACCATCGCTCCAGATGCTTTTGATGCATAATATCCAAAGAATGCTTGTACTGCTTCTCCAGTTAGTATAACAGGTACATCTTTTAATTTAGGTAAAGGAATAGCCTTTGTTCGTAATGATGCTTTGTATAAGGCATCTTTAATGTTTTCTTTAATCCAAGCTGAGTCATAATCTGAAAATTCAAGAACCTCATATATTTCGATACTCTCTTTTTCACCTTTGGCTTCTGTGATTATTTCAATCTCACCATTGTATGAATCAAAAGATACATTTACTCCTTTTGAATTAATTATTGTTGTATGGTTTTTATTGATAAAGAATTCAGTTGAGTTTATAAAAGCACCAAACTGTTTGTCTTCACTATATAAATCACTTACAAGATTACTAATATGTTTAACTATATTTCCTTCGTTAAACTTGCTCGTAATAACAGGAATATCTTCGTTTGTCGGATCAACTAAATCGTAATACTGATTCTTGATGAATGATGCTGCAAGAGCTGCAGTATCTATTTTCTTACTTATTTCTTCTATTGTATTTGTTGGGTCTACTTTAGTTACACTTGATCCTTTATACTTAACTCCATCTTCTTCAAAGTTCTTGTATACAGTAATGTTTATATGTGTAACATCTTTTCCTCTGTTCATTTGAAGTTGATCTTTTACAAAGAATAATTCTGTCGATGTAGTTTCTCTTTTTGTTATTTTATATTCATCAACATTTGTCTTTGAATTTAATAACTCAATTATATTTTTCATTAACCTAACCTCCCGACAGCTTTAATGTATGTACCACCTGTAGATGTTTTAACCCATTCTTTATGACCTTTACCACACGCTCCAGAACCACTTAACACTAAATCGTCTTTGTTTGAAACCATTGATATTGATTTTAGTAAGTCTGGAACATATCCAGTCATCATGATTGGACTAACTACTTCACCTGTCAGTTTTCCATCAATGATTTCTAATCCTTTGGCAACCATACATTGGATTCCCCAGTTTTTTGGATCTTCCATTCCACTGAAGTAACCAATTAAGAAGTACCCTTTATCGATAGATGCAATCATATCGTCTAATGTTTCTTCTCCTGGTTCAAAGAACGTGTTTGTCATTCTTGCGTATGCTTTTCTTTCAAAACTCTCTCTACGTCCATTTCCAGTTGGTGTTGTTCCAAGTTTCAATGCGCTTAATAAATCACTTATACCTGATTTAAGGATACTATTTTCAATGATTAATGTATCAGTACCTAGTGTACCTTCATCATCAAATAAGTATGTTCCTACTTCGTATTCACTTAGAGCTCCATCTCGCATATTTACTTTCTCACTTGCGATAGGTTTCCCTATGAATTCTTGCCCTTTGGCTCTGTCTTTTACAAACATATCCATTTCAACACCATGACCAAATGCCTCATGTGCAATTAATCCACTTACACCTGGATCACAAATTACATCGTAATCTCCAGGGATAATTCTTTTAGCGTTAAATAATTTAATAACACTTTCGGATACAACATCAATTTTTTCTTCTACTTCTTTTAGTAATTCATATCCTTTTAATCCACTAACACTTTCAAAGTCATATCTGATTTGTCCATCATGTCTACCAATCGCAACAACTGTCGCAACGGTATATAAGATACTTTGTGCTAAGTCTTTTTCTGTAGAGATAAATATTTTTGATATTTTCACTTCATTGAAGTTCACTCTGAAATCAACAAATTCTTCAGATTTTGACAATCCTATCTTCATTAATTCAGTCATTTTTGATAATTTATCTTCTGCACTAATCTCAAATGGATTGATTTCATACTCTGTATGGAACTCATCAATCATATGATCGTCTTCTATTAAAGGAAACTCCATTAAGTTGATTCCTTTTGCGTTCAATACTTCAATATCGTTTTTGGCTATTGTAGTAATACGTTCTTGTACCAAATCAATATCCTCCAACGTATTAAAAGAATACTCACTATAGTTCACACCGTTAAATACTCTAATTACAAATCCTCTTTCACACCAGTTGGTATCACCGACATTACTCGAAATCCTTGTAACTCCATAATCTGTTCCAATTGTATCAGTACCTAAAACACTAACATACTTAAAATCTTTAGATAAATCTGATACTAGTTTTTTTATAACTGGTTTCTGCTTTGATAAAAAACCACTTAATTCTGTTTTCATATTAAAACACCTCAATTCCTATTTATAATTATAATTTCTCATAGATTTTTATACAATACACAAGTTATGACAATTTGTCATATTTTTTCAGTCATAAAATAAGCATAACCACTTGATGGTTATGCTCAATATTTTCATTAAGAACTTTTGGCACGTTCATTGTATTCTTTAATTTGCTTCTTAAGATACTTTGAACGTAATTGCTTACTAGCTAGTAATTGTTTTGCTGGTGGTAATCTTAGAATAACACCAAGTACAGAAGCAAGGAATCTATGACTTAACTTCTCTTCATCTCTGAATATAAGATGTTGTAATTTGTTTGTTTCTATTGCCTGAAGAATTAGTTTTTGATTCATGTTTACTGGAGTATACACACGTTTCTCTCTATGTACCATTTCTAATGCATCAAAACTACAAGAACGATCACACACAGCACAACCAATACACATATCCTCATCTACAACAGCCATTTTCTTTCTTCCTTCAGCTGTTGAGTCTTGTAAAGTAATTGCTCCAACAGGACATACTTTTATACATTTACTACAACCAGTGCAATCCTTTGGAGTGATTTCACAAATATAATTTGATGAGTTTATGGCACTTGTAAAACCATGTTTTTTAACATTGGATAATACTTCACAACAACAAGAACAACAGTTGCATATAAAACTAACATTACTTTGAACGTTTTCAGCGAATTGTACTAAGTTATGTTCTTTTGATAATTGAATGATATCCAAAGCTTCTTTTTTGGATATCTCTCTAGCATATCCATGACGAATCAAAGAACTATCACCACTATTACTAATAGTCAAACATGTTTCTTTAGGTGCATCACAATCTTCTCCTAGATGTTCTTTTACGTGTCTACAATAGCAAGTACTAAGTCCGACTACTTTTGCATTGTTTACAATTTCTGATGCACGTTCATAATCCATAACGTGTAGTGTATTATCATTGATTGATTCCTCTTGTACTAGCGCTCTACCAAGCGGTGTATCAAGAGTCATTAAACTCGTTACAAATTCATCTTCTTTTACTACATACTCATAGAATAGTTCACTTAGAACTGATTGATCTAAATGCGTTCCAATACGCATCATTGAAAATTCGAAGAATCCAATCATAGGTGGAGGTAATAAATATTGAACCTCGTCCCCTTTATAGATATCAAGTAGTACAGCTCTTGAAGCCATATCATCCAAGATACTTTTACTTTCTTCTTCTGATTTCTTCCATCGTTTCACAGCTAGTGAAACATTAAAAGCACCTATTGGTAACATTGATAATAATCTAGCTTCTTCTTCAGTAAATAACACCGAGAAGATTTTATACATTGTTTCATTTTCAGTTATACCATGTGGAAATCGGTCTAATCGTTCTGCGAGTTTCTTATATCCACCTCGACCTGTTTTATGAGCCATTGTAAAACCTCCTATGTTATAAATACATTTTTAAAACACTCTTAATTAGAATTATATCACAGTACTATAAATAGTGTTGATTATAATGGGTTCGATAGATATAAAAAATACAAACAAAAAGGAGACTATTCATCTCCGTTTGGTTTTTTTATTTCTATTTACTTACTTGCTTGCAATGAAGTTATTGCAGCTACAGCAACGATATCACTACTTGAACAACCTCTTGATAAATCATTTACAGGTCCACCAAGTCCTTGTGTGATTGGTCCATACGCATCTGCTTTTGCAAGTCTTTGAACAAGTTTATATCCAATATTTCCTGATTGAAGATCAGGGAATATAAGAACATTTGCTTTTCCGGCAACACTACTATGTGGTGCTTTTATTTTAGCAACTTCTGGTACTATTGCAGCATCTAACTGTAATTCACCATCTATTTTTAAATTAGGAAATCTTGCTTGAACATTATTTTTTGCATCAACCATCTTTGTTACATTATCACCTTTACCACTACCTAGAGTCGAAAAAGATAACATTGCAATCCTTGGTTCTTCTTTTGTTAATGAATCAAATGATTTTGCAGTTTGAATTGCTATTTCAGTTAGTTCATCTGCATTTGGTTCCACAATCAAACCACAATCACTAAAAGCGAATATTCCATTACTACCAAATGTAGTGTCAGGTACATCCATTAAGAAAAACGTTGAAACAATCTTAACACCAGGGGCAGTTCTTAATATTTGCAATGCAGGTCTAAAAACGTCTCCAGTTGAGTTGATAGCTCCTGCTACCATTCCATCTGCATCTCCGTTTTTTACCATCATTACCCCGTGATATAAAGGGTTTCTAACAAGTTTATCTGCTTGATCTTTTGTCATTCCTTTTGCTTTTCTTAACTCAACAAGAAGTGAACTATACTGATGTAATTGTGGTGATTCTTCAATCACTACAACTTCTATTCCAGTGTTTTGAAGTGCTGTGTGTTCATTTGTCATGTCGTTTGAATTAACCAAAACAATTACTTTAACAATTGAGTTGTTATGAAGCTCTAACGCAGCTTCAATCACACGCTTGTCTTTACCTTCTGGTAAGACAATTGTCTTTATGTTTTGTTTTGCCTGTGCAATAATCTTATCTATTAGTTTCATATAATCATCTCTTCTTAGTTAAAAACTTTATATTCGGCTTCTGTTTTCACAGAATCCACGATTCCAGCGACACATAACTCAATTGGTGCAATATTGCTTGTAGCGTTTGTGATCATACGAGCACTTCCACCTTCAGCTAATATAAGGACTGTATCTCCAATACCTGCTCCAACACCATCAACTGCGACCATTTCAGCCCCAAAAGGAACCAATTGTTCGTCAATGGGTTGGACAAGTAAAAGCTTTTTACCTTTTAATAATTCATTTTTATGAGTAGAAACTAAGTTACCTACTACTTTTGCAAGTTGCATAAAATCACCTCTATTAGGTTTATGTTTTAGATATTTATTTTACGTAAACACTGTCGATAATTCCAACGATTCCAGCGTCAACACAGGCCGTGGGTATAGGAAGGTTCATTGCCCCTTCTTTACTCTTTGAATAGAAAACAAATTCTCCTACTCCAGCACCGTAGTTATCTGCGGCAACTATTGGTGTACCAATCTCTTCGTACTTACCATTAACAGGTTGGATCACAAGTAGTGAAACACCTTTAATTTCTTTTACTTTTACTGTTGATGTAACCATACCAATAACTCTAGCCATTCGCATGGAATCACCCCCTATTTAGTAAACGTTTTTCAATATTTAAAATACTTTGTACTCTTTGTTTGTTTCTGTCACCTTCGAATTTAGTTGAGATAAATGTTCTAACTATCTCTTTGGCAACACCTTCACCAATAACCATACTACCCATAGTTAAGACTGTAGCACCGTTATGTTGTCTACTGTTTCTTGCAGTATATACTTCGTTTGCACACGCAGCTAACACTCCAGGAATTTTATTTGCCATCATACAAGAACCGATTCCAGCTCCATCAATCATGATTCCAAAATCACATTTTTTAGAAGCGACTGCTTGTGCTACTAAAAACGCGTAATCAGGATAATCACATCTGTTTTTATTGTATGTACCAAAATCCTCAAATTCGATATAAAGATCTTTTGATAAGTATTCTTTTATCTTTTCTTTTAACTCGTAACCTCCATGGTCACAGCCAATTGCGATTTTCATAATTACATCTCCTTCTTATTCTTACTGAAGATGTTCTTACCTTCAATATCAACATAATCAATTATTGCCATAATTGTAGCGTCTACTGGTTTGTCTTTTGTTACATCAGTTAATCTGGCAGATGATCCACCAACAACCAATACAAATTCTCCATCACCAGCTCCAACAGCGTCGAT
>NZ_CEXEES010000042.1:0-13670 GCF_982632705.1 Candidatus Izemoplasma sp.
AGCAGGAGCAAATAAAGGTTAAAAAAAAGGCACTCAATGAGTGCCTTTTTATTTTTGATAAATTTTGAAACCGAAGTGTTCTAATGTGATTGATTTACTAAGTGTAACTTTTTGATCAGTGAATATATCTTTGAATGTTTGTCCTATGTATTGCTTTGGTAATAGGATTTCATTCTCAGGATATGATTTAGATAGGATAAATACTAAATCACCTTTCTCATAGATGATATACTCTTGTTCATCAGAATAATCAATCCATCTTAAATCTGTTTCTTTAAATCCTGTGTATTGTTTTCTAAGAGAAATCAATTGTTTCATAAATGAATGCATATTTTGATCCATATCATCCCATGGGAAACAACGTCTATTATCAGGATCATGTTTTCCAGATAATCCTACTTCACCACCATAATAAATCGATGGAGCACCAGGTAAACTAAACATAAATATATATGGTAGTTTAACCAAATCAATATTGTTGTTACATATTTCCATTATTCTAGTTGTATCATGTGAATCAACTAGGTTATATTGCGCTTTTTGTACGTTTTTCGGATAGTCTGTGAATACTTTGTTGATTTTATAGATAAAGTCTTTGGCTTTATATTGTTTGTAATCTATATTTGTTCCAAAGTAATTCCATATTGGGAACAGAACACCATAGTTCATTACTGCGTCATATTGATCTCCCATAAGCCAAGGATTTGAGTTATCCCAGTTTTCACCGATGATATAAACATCCTCTTTGACATCTTTAACTCTTTTTCTAAATTCTCTCCAGAATTCATGGGGAACTTCGTTACTTACATCAAGTCTCCAACCATCTATATCATACTCTTTGACCCAGTACAAAGCTGCGTCTAATAGGTGTTCTCTCATAATTGGATCGTTTGTATTAAGTTTCGGCATATATGGTGTAAATGCGAATGTTCTAAAGTTTAGTAGTCTTGGATTATCATGATATTTCTTCATAATATCTCTTGGAATACGTTTCGTTAGATCAACATCTTCATCAAATACTGGTTTGTTTTTATCAATAATATGAAAACTATTGAAGTATTCACTATCCTGTCCTTTTTCTAACACATCAATAAAGAATGGATGGCTAATGCTACAGTGATTAAACACGGCATCAAGGGTTACTTTTATCCCAAGACTATGTGCCTTTTCCACAAGTTTTTTGAATGTTTTATTTGTACCAAATGCGGGATCAATTTTTTTATAATCGATGATATCGTATTTATGAGATGTAAAACTTTCAAATATTGGAGTCATATAGATACCTGTGATACCAAGATCTTTCAAATAATCCAACTTCTCAATAACACCTTTTAAATCTCCACCAAATCGTTGTTCATTACTATATTTATCTGTGATACCCCACTCGAGTATGTTTTCCTTTTGAAGTTTCTTATCTCCGTTATGGAAACGTTCAGGAAAGATACTATACCATACTTGATCTTCAACCCAAGCTGGTGCTTTGAATAAATCCTCTTCATTTAAGAATGGGAAGTTAAAGTATCCAAATAAGTTCTTTTTTTGTTCAGGGAATTCTACTAAATCAACAGAACCATTTGCACCGTATAGATACTTACCATTAATTACAAATGCATACTTCATCCTTTTAAATTCTGGTTTAAGAGCGATAAAGAAATGATCAAATTGATCTGTTTCATATTCTTTATTCATGTATAAAGATTCACTTGTTTCTATTTTCCATTCCCATACATCTGGGTCTGTTTCACTAGACCCCCAAAAGAATGGGTCTCCATATATTACTTCAACTGTTTCTACGTGTTCTCTTTGTGCGATTAATCTTAAATGCACAGTATCTTTGTCATATAGATATGCAAATTTACTCTTGGCTTCATGATATACTACAAAATTCATAATTTCCTCCTTTAAATGAAAAAGCCAGACTTAGTCTGGCTTTTAGTTTATTACACATCTTAGCCGCCAGTGCTAAAATATATTTAGTCTGGTCCTGGTTTAGGATTTAAGGGATCCTTGGTTGGCCATTCACTACCCTGTTTTTATTATAGTATATAGTTAGTATTAAAGTCTAGGCTTAAATGCGATGAATAATCCTCCACCGATTAAAGCGATTCCAGCTACAACTGCGATAATGATTGTAACTAAGTTTTCATTTCCACCAGGTTCTGGTGCTTCAATAACAACTACATTGATACTAATTGTTTTTGTTGTTCTTACATCATTCTCATCTTCAACAGTGATTTCTATATCGTAAGTTCCTTCAACTTCATAATCAATATCGCTAGCTATAGTCACTGTAGTTCCAGTTCCTATTTCTTCAACTATAGCATCAATTAAGTCTTGATCATCAAACATGTTTTCTGAACTGTAATCTTCTGTTAATAATGGTGTTGTAAGATCAGTTACTACCTCTTATGCATCAATATAATTCGGATTTGAGATATACATAACAACCGATTCACTAGGCTCCATTTGATATGTCCCAGATACAACTTCTAATACTTCAGTTCCTGCATATTCATCGTTTACTACAACGTTCCACTCTAGACCTAATAAGTCTATATATGCGATACCATCACTATTATTGTGAGCTACCATTATATAAGCCCATGGATTATCTCCGTCGAACATTAGATATTGGATAGTTCCAGCAGATTCAGGAATGAAAGTCATTTTGCTTTCCATTTCTTCAATTGAATCTAATCTGAAGTTAGGGTTTGCTTTTCTTAATTCGATTAAACCTTTGTAATATTCGAATACGTTGATATTATCAACTTTCCATTGCCAGTTAATTTGGTTTGTTTCATCAGGTGAACGATAACTATTGTGATCGTATGATGCAGTTGCATCACATTCACCTTGATTTTCTCCACCGATGACAACACAAGGTTTGGTTCTCATGATTTCAACACCACCGTGTAGGAATGGAATACCATTACTAAGTAGTACAATTCCACCAGCTTGTTTTACCATGTTCTGTGCTTGTGCGTGTGTAATATCAGTTGTTGATAACATAATCTTATCTAATAACACGTTATTATCGTGTGCTGTTGCATAGTTAATTGTTTGGTTTGGATTTGGAGCCCAACCTCCAGGTGTGTTAAATCCTACAACATTTGCAGAACCTGTGATTGCCATTCTAATACGTTCCATTGTAGTTCCATCAGATGCCCCTTGGATAAATCCAGGAGTAGCTTCATCAAATACACTACCTTTGATACCATCACGAGCGTCATCACTGAATACTGCGACACCAGGCATTTGATCTAATGTACCTTTGTATGCTGATTCATCTTCTGGTAATTGTGATCCACCTGCATCCCACGGTTCACCATAGACTAAGATCGTTGGATCTATTTCGTGAAGTGTGCTTGTAAGTTCTGCCATTGTTTCTGCGTCATGTAGTTTCATTAAGTCAAATCTAAATCCTGAAACGTTATATTCTTCAGCCCAGAATACAACACTATCAATCATGAATTTACTCATCATATAGTGTTCACTAGCTGTTTCGTTTCCAGTTCCTGATCCATTACTGAATGAACCATTTTCGTTCATTCTGAAGTAATATCCAGGTACGATTAAATCGAAATTACTATCTGCGGATTGTCCGTGATGATTATATACTACATCCATAACAACTCTAATATCTTCATCATGGAATGATTGTACTAATGTTTTAAATTCAGTTACTCTAGCTTCTCCATCGTATGGATCTGTAGAGAAACTACCTTCAAGTGCGTTGAAGTTTTGAGGCATGTAACCCCAGTTGAATACAGTATCTTTTTTACCTGTATAATCTTCATCTAATATTCTAGTTTCATCAACAGCTGCTCCAAAGTCAAATACTGGAAGTAATTGAACATGTGTAACACCTAATTCAACGATATGATCAAATCCAGTTGTAACACCTTGGTATGTTGTTCCTGTTTCTACTAAACCAAGGAATTTACCACGGTAATCATCTGTCCCATTCCAACTTGAATGAGTTGTATAATCTCTAACATGGATTTCTGTAATGATTGAATCGTTGTATGATTGGATTGTATCGGGTCTAACACCAGCTACCCAGTTATCTGGGTTTAAACGTTCGAAGTCTACGATCATTCCACGACGTCCATTAATCCCTGTACTAAATGCATAAGGATCAGTCACTTCGTTTGTGTATGCTCCATTTGTTACTTCATATGTATAATATTTACCATGTAAATCTCCAGATACAGTAACTTCCCAAACACCTTGTCCAATATATACTAAATCGTGTTCAGCATAAGGAGTGTTTGTTCCTGCTTGTCCTGAATAATCTGTTTCATTTGCTTTATGTCCATACTCATATAAGTTTAATGTTATTTCCTGTGATACAGGAGCCCATAACTTAAATGTTGTTTCTGTTTCTGAGTAGATGGCACCAAGTTCTCCATCATATCCGTATGCAGCGTTGAACTCATCACTTGTGTATAATCCACCAAGTCCAACAACATATTCTTTAGGATCCTCAAGTGGATCAAATTCAATTTCTAATGAGTATGTTTTTGTAAGGTCTGCCCCACTTGGTAAATCAAAACTACCATGTCCATTGAACATTAAGAAGTTTGTGATTACAGCTGGGACACCGTCTTCTAATAATGTAATATCTTCTAAGACAACATCTATAGATGCATCAAACGATATTGTGTTAATATCTTCAAAGTTTACATTTGAAGCTCTATCTGAGATATCTACAGCACTGTCATCGTAGTAAATGGTCGGGTCTCCGCTTACTAGGTATACATGTACTTCACCTAATTCATTTGGATTTGTAAGATCCATGAATCTATCTAAGGCAACATCTTTATCCCAAGAAGAAGTTTTAACGATTACTCCAACTGAAGTAGCTCCTTCTAAACTTGTTCCTGCCAAGTTTATTTCCATATATTTACCGAATGAATCTTCGCCATTAAAATTATAGTTTGCACCATCACCTGGTGTCGGTTCATAAGCCCATAACCATAATTGCCATCCGGCATATGCAGGGTCAAATCTATGGTAATGTACTACTAATTTTGTAGGTGTATCAGCTTCCACTGATTGTTGTATATTGATCAATCCAATGATTGCGATCAACATAACGATTAATAACTTTTTAATTGTTTTCATAAAAACCTCCTATTTATAACAACTACAGTATAACACAAAATGTAGTTACCACTATTGTGGAAGCGGTTTCCTCTTTACTCAAAATCATTACATTTCCTTGTGTTTATAGTATAATAAAATTGAAGGATTATATCATTTTTTAAAGGAGTTTTGGATATGAAAAGAAAATGGTGGCAAGATGCCATAATTTATCAGATTTACATCAGAAGTTTTAATGATTCAAACAATGATGGAATCGGAGATTTTAAAGGAATAATAGAAAAATTAGATTACTTAGAAGATTTGGGTATTGATGCTGTTTGGGTGTCTCCACACTATGAATCACCAATGGATGACAATGGGTATGACATTAGTGACTTCTTTAAGGTAAGTAGCGATTATGGGACATTGGAAGATGTAAAAGAGTTTATAAAAGAAGCGCACAATAGAAACATTAAAGTGATTTTTGATTTAGTGTTGAATCATACCTCAGACGAACACGAATGGTTCAAAAAAGCGTGTGATCCAACAGATAAGGATCATGAAAAATATCATGATTACTATATATGGCAACCTCCAAAATACGATGAGTTTAATAATCGTAAAATGCCAACTAACTGGAGATCTTGGTTTGGAGGACCTGTATGGGAATACAACGAACCAACTGATGAATATTACTTACATATATTCAGTAAAAAAATGCCAGACTTAAACTGGCGAAACAACGATATGAAACAGGAATTAAAAGATATGGCCAAATGGTGGATTGATTTAGGTGTTGATGGATTCAGAGTTGATGCATCAAATCATCTTGAAAAAGATTGGACCTTCCCAGAAGGACATCCTGGATACGAATATTTCAGTAGTTTACCTAAACATCATGATTACTTAGAAGAAATGGGTGTTGATGTTTTTCTTCCAAGTGATGTGATGGCAATGGGTGAAGCAGGTGGAGCGACTAAAGAAGAAGCTATAAAATACTGTGGATTTGAACATAATGAATTTGACATGTTGATTCATTTTGGGCATTGCTGGGCTGATACAACAGATAATGATGTAACTCCTGGTAAATGGGCAAAAGGGGACTTGAGAGTTACTGATATCAAGAATAGTTTCAATAGATGGCACCAAATGTTAAAAGGTGAAGGTTGGAACTTAATATATTGGCATAATCATGATCATCCAAGAGTAATTTCACATTATGGAAACGATAAAGAATACCATAAGGAATCAGGTAAAATGTTAGCTTATACATTATACTTAATGCCAGGTACACCTATATGTTACCAAGGTGAAGAAATAGGGATGACAAACGTTGATTATGATAATCTTGAAGATTTTAGAGATGTTGAGGTATTTACTGAGTATAACAACTTCAAAGAATTTGGAGCTTCACACGAAATAGCAATGCAAGCACTTCGTGATAGAGCACGTGATAACGCAAGAAATCCATATCAATGGAATAATAGTCAAAATGGTGGATTCAGTGAATCAACACCATGGATGAATACAAACAGAAATTACACAACGATAAATTTAGAATCTCAGGTATCTGATCCAGACTCAATATTTAGCACATATAAAACACTATTCAAAATGAGAAAAGAATTGAACATTAGTGACGGGAAAATGACTTTCCTTTCAATAGAAAATAATGATTCATACATCTTCCATAATGAGTTAGATGATTGTGAATTATTAGTTGTAGCTAATTTTAGAGGATACGACATTGAAGTCTCATTAGATATAGATTTAGACGGATTTAATCCAGTGTTATATAATTATGAAACACAAATCGTCTCAAAAAATATGACATTAAAACCATATGAGGCAATTGTATATAAAAAGTAGGAGGTAATTAAATGAAAGAATATACTATAACTATCATGAATAGTACACACCTAGAAACTGATATGAAAGTATTCGTAATGTTACCCAAAAGTTACTACAAAAGTCAGAAATCATACCCAGTCTTATATATGCACGATGGACAAAACCTTTTTGACGAGAAACTTAGCTACAATGGGACTACTTGGGGTATAGCAGAAGCATATGAAAACTACCCTGAATTACCTGAGGTTATTGTAGTTGGTATTGAAACAGAAGGTGATTTCCGTACAGACGTACTTGTACCATTCACATTCAGTTTTGATGAAGTAGGTATGCCAGAGTTTGGTGATAAACCAGTTGGTGGAAAAACTGATCAGTATTTATCATTCATAACAAAGGAATTGAAACCATTTATAGACAAAAAATATAGAACATTCAAAAATCCAAAGAACACAGCAATTATGGGGTCTAGTTTTGGTGGAGTGTGTTCAACGTACGCCGCACTAAAATATACAGATTACTTTTCTAGATTTGGATGTGTTTCAAATGCATACTATGTGATTCAAGAAGAGTTAGAGAACTTAGCAAAAAATGCAAACATGTCTGGGGTTAAGAAACTATACATGGATGTAGGGACAAAGGAATCTTCAAGAGACATAGAATCTGCACAATATATAGAATCAAATAATAGAATATATCAAATTCTAAAAGATAAAATGAATCACGAATTAATCAAACTTGAAATCGTAAAAGATGCAGTCCATAACGAACTTGCATGGCAAGCAAGATTGCCTAAAATTATTCAGTTTTTATTCAATGATTAAAGCAACCATTCTGGTTGCTTTAATTTATTGTGGTCAATAGGTAATCAGGGTTATGAATGAATATATAATTAAACTAAAAAAAACTACACAAAGTAATTGACAAATACAGTATATTATATATAATATGTATACAATAAGTTTATAACTAATTGACTACATGTATACAAATACTAAACAATATTCAATATATGTATTTTTTTATGGGTCATTTGTTTATAATGGTTAAACTTAAAGTTAGGTGGTGCTTGATTTGAAAAGAATAGTTGAGATAAATGACATAACAAAAAGCTTTGATGAGAACATAGTTCTTGATCATATTAATCTGTCCATTAATCAGAACGAGTTTGTAACATTGCTTGGTCCAAGTGGATGTGGTAAAACAACTCTTTTAAGATTGATTGGTGGTTTTGAAACACAAGATAGTGGTTCGATTTTATTTGATGGGTTACCTTTAAAAGATATCCCTGCAAATAAACGAGAAATTAATACTGTCTTCCAAAACTATGCGCTCTTCCCACACCTAAATGTATTTGACAACATTGCCTTTGGATTAAAAATTAAGAAGATGAGTAAAGAAGATATATCTAAGGAAGTTCTTCATGCATTAAAAATGGTGAAGTTAGATGGATATAAAGATAGAAAAATTACACAACTTAGCGGAGGACAACAACAACGTGTTGCGATCGCTAGAGCAATTGTTAATAAACCTAAATTACTGTTATTAGATGAACCACTTGGGGCACTAGATTTGAAACTTAGACAAGATATGCAGTACGAACTTAAAGAAATGCAAAAAGCATTAGGTATAAGTTTTGTGTTTGTAACTCATGACCAAGAAGAAGCACTTACTATGAGTGATACGGTTGTTGTTATGAATGATGGAGTCATTCAACAAATCGGTACACCAGAAGATATCTATAATGAACCAAAGAATAAGTTTACAGCAGACTTTATCGGGGAAAGCAATATAATCCCTGGTATTATGAAAAAAGACTTCCTTGTACATTTTGAAGGAATTGATTTTGAATGTGTAGATAGTGGTTTTGATGTAAACGAATCTATTGATGTTGTTATAAGACCTGAAGATATTGTATTAAAACTTGAAATGGATAATGCTCTTAATGGTATTGTTGACGATATTGCATTTAAAGGTGTTCATTTTGAGATTTCAGTATTAGTAAAAGATAAAGCGTATATTATCCATTCAACAGACCGTCAGGAAATAGGAACACGAGTTTCACTTCACTTTGATCCTGATGAGATTCATGTAATGAAGACATCACATGAATAAATTAAAATTCTTAGGAATACCGTATTTATTTTGGATGATATTACTCGTTGTTATCCCTACTTTATTTATTATCTATATTGGGATAACTGACTATAATTTATACAAAGGAACTGGTGGTGCACTGTCACTTGATAACTTTGAAGTATTGAAAGACCCCGTCTTAATCGCAGCTGTTAAAAACAGTTTGAGACTAAGTATACAGGCAACACTTATATGTCTAGTGATTGGGTATCCAGTCGCATACTATTTATCTAACTTAAAAACAAGATATAAGTTATTGATTGTATCTTTAATCATATTACCAGTATGGAGTAATATGTTACTGAGAATCATAGCGTTTGAAACAATCTTTTTTGAAAACTCAATATTGAATATGTTCGGAATCAGTATTGATATTATTGGAACTGATTTGGCAATTCTTATTGGGATGACAAGTATGTACCTCCCATTCATGGTGTTACCGATTTATACGGTACTTGAGAAACTTGATAAATCAGTTATAGAAGCATCTACTGATTTAGGAGCCAATGGATTTCAAACATTCTATAAAGTGATACTACCTCTTAGTATTGGAGGAGTGGTCAGTGGTATTATTATGACACTTTTACCAGCGATGACTGCGTTTGCCTTACCCGAACGATTAAGTGGAGGTAAGACTCTATTAATTGGGAATGTTTTAGAGAAATTAATATTCACAGAATCCAATTTAAATGCAGCATCTGTGATTAGTTTTGCCTTGCTAATAATGATCGTTATATTATTTATGCTACTTCTTAAGACTGATAAAGAAGGAGAGACATTAATATGATAAAACTATCAAAGGTATTTAAATCAATCGTTACGTTTCTAGGTAAAACAAAATGGTTATACATAACAATAATCGCATATGGTATTATTTATTTCCCAATATTTGTAATTGGATTGCTTTCATTCAATAAAAGTAGTAGATCATATAAGTTCACTGGATTTACATTCAAATGGTATCAAGAAATTATACAAGACGAGATATTGTTTGAGGCGATTATTAACACTTTAAAAATTGCAGTGTATTCAACAGCAATCGCTGTAATTGTAGGTACACTCACAGCGATAGGAATAAACAGCCTAAAAAGGAAGTTTAGAGTTCAATTTATGATCCTAAACAATATACCTGTAATTAATCCAGATATTGTAACAGGAATAGGATTAATGGTTGTATTTGGAATCTTATCATTTGAATTTGGCCAATATACAGTATTAATGGCACATGTATTCTTTAGTATTCCATTTGTTGTGTTAACGGTGTTACCGAAACTAAAAACATTAGATAAGAATCTATTTGACGCAGCTAGGGATCTTGGATGCAATAGATTTCAGGCGATATATAAGGTTATCATTCCATCTATAAAATCTAGTATCATTGCCGGTGGATTAATTGCGTTTACTATGAGTATAGATGACTTTGTTATTACATACTTTACAAGTGGTGCAAAATATATGAATGTAAGTTTATATTTATATTCAAGAATAGGACGTAAGAATTTTAGTCCTGCAGCGTATTCTTATAATACGTTACTAATACTTATTACGGTTGCCATATTGGTAGCATTTAACATAAGAAACAATAGAAAGATGAAGGAGAATTTAAGATGAAAAAAATATTAATGTTATTATTAACTGTTGGAGTTGTGTTCACGTTGAGTGCTTGTGGACCGAAAGAAGATGCAAACTGCTTAACAACAGGAGAAACAGAAGAATTAATCGTACTAAACTGGGGAGAATATATCGATCCTGAACTGGTTGAACAATTTGAATGTGAGTTCAATGTAGATGTTGTATACCAAGAAGTTGGAAGCAATGAGGAAATGGAATCTAAAATATTAAGTGGTACAGCAGATTATGATGTTGTATTCCCAAGTGACTATATGATTGATAAACTACAAAAACAAAACCTATTAAATACAATAGATTATACCAAACTGCCTGCACTAGAAAATAACGGTATACTACAAGCTGTTGAAGACTTATACGGTGATAAAAGTTATGCTGATTATATGGTTCCTTATTTCTGGGGAACAATCGGAATTATGTATAATACTGACAATGTAAGTGAAGATGATTTAACATCATGGAACGTATTATTTGATCCAGCAACAACGTATGATATTGGAATGTATGACAGTTCAAGAGATGCAGTAGCTGCAGCCTTAATGGCACTTGGTTACAGTGTTAACTCAAATGTAACGAGTGAACTTAACGAAGCGGAAGCATTGCTATCAGGTGGTACATACGAAATATTTGGAGAAGACAATCTAAAACTTCAAGTCATTCAAGGAAACTTAGATATGGCATTAGTATACAGTGGTGATTACTTTGATGAGTTATATGCAGCTGAAGAAGAAGATTTAGATATTAATTTTGGATACTATGTACCAGAAACTACAAATGTTTGGATTGATGCAATGGTAATACCAACAACATCAACCAATGTAGATTTAGCACATACATTCATAAACTTCTTAATCACAGAAGAAATCCACGAACAAAATGCTGATTGGGTTGGATATGCGCCTGTCTTAACAAATGTATACAATACTCTAACAGATCCTGATGGAGATTATGGTTATGATTACGATAACTACAATCCAGTACCTGATGGTTCATCAAGAGAAATGTTTGAATTCGTAAGTGATTCAAGATTTGAAAGATTAAACGATATCTTAAATAACGCTAAATTAAGCCAAGACTAATAAAAAAAGAGAATCCAATGGATTCTCTTTTTAATTGCTATATTGATGATAATTCTTGATAAAGACCTTTCATAACTGCTAAGTATTTCATATTATAGTTTAAATAAATTGAAACTGAATCTAAAGCATGAACAATAACCTTTAAAGGTATTTTGTGTCTTCTTATTACTTCGACTATATCATTAAACTGGATACGTTCTAAATGAAGTCTCTTTAAGGAATTATATGTGTTTTTGGACATCTTACTTCTTTCATCATCGATGAATTGTTGTAGCTGTTCTTTTTCATTATCATCCATGGTGTCATCGTCATTGACATAAACATAGTTCAGTACATAGAGTGTAAATTGAACGATAGGTAACCTTAGATTCGGACTCATCACAAAACTAGATATTTCTGCCTTTTTAAGCAATTCATTTCTTGATGATGTAATCTCTTTTTCATACTCTGAAATCAGTTTACTTTTTGATGATGTTTCCAGTCGTTTTCTTTTCTCGCTGAATGGATTATGACTTCTTTGACGATAGCTTCTAATTGATCTTGTTTTTTTGCTATTTTTTGCATCAACTGCTAAATCAACTACAACTTCAATCAATAACATCAATAAATATCCACCAGCACTATGGTGATGATGATATCCAAAAAAACCATGGTGTCCCCTCATATAGTTATCCCCCTAATGAATTATGGTCAATTAATTTATACCATTTACTTTAATTCTAAGTATAGATTTTTTAGTCCTTTGATATATTGTAAATCAAAATTTATGATTGACTCTAAAGTGTCAAGTATTTTGTATAATGCTGCACTGTTAAGTTTGTACTTATCTACAAGCTCATTAACAACGAAAAAGCTACTTGGATCCTTTATGTTTGCACGAATTTCCTTATGCAATGATTTTTTTCTAATTTTACTAACTATATAGTTTTCTAAAAGAATTTCATCGTCTTTAGTAATACTATTATTGTTAGAGAATAGAATAAATGATAGAAGTTGAATTGTTAATATATTATAACCATCTCTATTTGATTCATTAAGAACAAATAAATCATTGACAGAGTTTTTGAATTCATTCTTTACGTCAATAAGACTACTAGTAAATTCTTTGAAGTTTCTTTCTTTCTCAATCTTTCCTGCGATTCTTTCAGAATGATTTGTTAAGTACTGATTATCCTTAAAATTGCTATACTCTTCTGTTGAACTGATATTGTAAGAAATTAATTTTTAGTATAATCTTGAAAGGAGTCCTTCTTTCTTTTTGGATTCTTTATTACTATTCATATGATACCTCCATAAGTGAATTTAATACATCACATAATGGTTTGTGGTATTGTGGTTTGTCTTGTACATATTTTGTTATATTTTCTATGATCATAGAGATAGGTCTTAATGTGATCCCGTTTTTTGAAGTTAATTCTATAATATCTGGAATTAAAACTCTAGAGAATATTGTGTCATGTAAATCATCTTGTTGTTCTTTGTTGAACCTAGAGAACTTTGATCCGATATAACTCTCAATATATTCCTTTTCAAAAGTACTAAATACACCATCATCTTCATGCATAATATAGTTAAGTATTTGTACAGCTAATTTTAATAATCTATACTTATTACCATCTCTACCAATGTACATAGTAGTATATGCTTTATCATTGAACAGTTGAAGAGTTTCCTGTAAGTTGCTAGTATCATGGTCAATAGATATGACCGTTTGGTTTTCGCTTTTTGTATCAGAAACTATTGTGAAATAAATATCTTCTATTGTTCCAAATAAATTATCTATCATAGTATCACCACCAATATTGATTATATCATATTTTATGTCAAAAATAGTCTTGAAATTTTACTAAAATATCAAGCTTTATATCTTCCTATTTTCCTATATATATG
>NZ_CEXEES010000043.1:0-13472 GCF_982632705.1 Candidatus Izemoplasma sp.
GGTTTTATGATGAAAATGTTGATATAATTGGTGGATATTTAGAGGTGTAAATAGGGAAGAAAATGTGATGTAAATTATGATGTAAATAGTGGATATTTAATGAGGAATTTAATGAGGAAATGTTGATGTAATTAAAGAGGAATTTAAGGGTGTAAATAGAGAGGAAATGTTGATGTAATTAAAGAGGAAATCTAAAAGAAGTACGGCTTCCTCTGATACCGTGGAAAAAAGCTCAAGCAGATTTGTAACTGTACTTCACTATTCATTTTAAACCTACAAATTAAGGCGCCATTTAAGCCCTTTATAATAAGACTTATGTATCCATTAACCTATAAAAATATGGGCTTTTTCCACCCACGTTCACTTCTCACAAAAAAATGTGTTTAAAATAAGGGATTTTACCGTTTATAACCCCTTTGGAGTATTTTTTTCATATGTTGGGAATTTCAGTAAAAGTTGGAAAAATAACGGGGATTTTTGAGGGTAGTTTTAAGGGTCTTTTTTAGACCCTTTTTGAGAGAGTTTAAACTGTTACAAAACCCACTTCTAAATCTCTAAGATAATCTTTAATAATTGGTGAAATCCAGCTCTTATCATCTCTTCTAATTTTTCCGTCATACTTATCTGGAAAAACCATTTTGGCTACTAATGAGCTACTAAAACTAACTGTTGCTGGTCTCAAATTATATCTATCAGCAAATGTTGCACAATCAGTTTCACTCATTCTTCTTTGAGCTTTTAAAGTTAAATCAACAATCTTTTCAATATGAACTGTATGTAAAACTTTTCCAGTTGTATCCACTGGAGTTAAACCTTTTTCAATTTTTGATAAATCTGATTCTCTTTTTTCTCTTTGGAATTCTAAGATAAGAGATTCAGAAAAACTAATTTCTTTGTTTTCTAACATTTCTTGGATTTGAGTTTTTGAATATATTTTCATAATTTACACCTTTTCTTTAAATATACCATATTATAACATATTGAGTATTAAAAGTCAAGGGTTTTGAAAAGAATTTTGAAATTCTTTATGGTAGAAGTTTGAGGGCTACTATACCTATTACTAATGCTATAGTAACAGTTAATTGTGTTAATTGAATTCTATCAAAGTTACAACATTCCATCATTTACTCCTTATTGAAAAAATATATCTCTAGTATTTTGGAATTCATTCCAGGTCATTTCTGTTTTGAAATCCAGGACTATTGAAATTATGCATTTTGTAATCCTTTCTCTATTTGGTTCAATATATTTGTTCTTAACTCTATGAAACTATCTTCTTGTCTTTTGTATTCTTTTTGTATGATTTCATCTTCATGTATCAAACATTTTCTTTGCATTACCATCATATTATCTTTCGCTTCATCTAGTGCAGATAATAGGTTTTTCCAGTCTTGTGTATTTAAATCTAATAACATATTATTTTGCTCCTAGTACTGTTAATGATAAGTAAGGACTATCATGTTTTGTTAATTGTCGACTATTTACTAACTCTTCTAATTCATTTTTGAATAATGCTAAAGTGTCATTTTGAACTATTTTATCTAATGGTATAGCTCTTAACATTTCATTGAAAAGGTC
Source organism: Candidatus Izemoplasma sp. (assembly GCF_982632705.1). Classification (NCBI taxonomy): domain Bacteria; kingdom Bacillati; phylum Mycoplasmatota; class Mollicutes; order Candidatus Izemoplasmatales; family Candidatus Izemoplasmataceae; genus Candidatus Izemoplasma; species Candidatus Izemoplasma sp. The sequence goes on from NZ_CEXEES010000043.1 coordinate 1,579, forward strand.
TGCTATATTAGTAGCATTGTTATTTTCGTAGTATTCTGTTTCTATACCTAGAAATAATTCCTTCATTATTTCCATTCTTTGTTTGCTGTTTTGATATTTCTTTTTAGAGTTGAAAAACATTTTACTATACCAATGAAGCAGAAGTATTTTCTGCTTTCCCCATAATATTTTTAGCTATGTTAGCATCTGCTTCATTTTCAAAAGTGTAACTTTCTACATAAACATTTGCACCGTTTGTTCTCTTTACTTCTACTTTGTAAAGATTGCTTGTTGTTTGGATATCTCCAAGGTTTGAAACTCTTCTTGATTTAGTTTCAACAGGTATAGCTGGTGTATTCGTAAGTTCATCTATGAAAAGTGTAACTGCTTTTTCTTGATATTGATCAAAAAATGTCTCAGTAGGGTTTGAAGCTTTTTTGTAGTATTCAACGTACTCTTTACCTTTTGGTGTAATTTGGTAATTACCATCTATAACCTTTATTAGTTTAGCTTCTCTAAGAGCTTGATATGTCATATACTTTCCCTCTCTATTTCTAACATATTGAGCGTTTACTATACCACCATTATATATGTGAACCATTACTGTCCAATAGTATGCTTCTGAATTTTTTGTTATTGGTCTTGTTAATGAGTATTGACCATATTTTGAGAAAGTTGCCATTTGATAATCCTTTTAATTAATGAGGGGTTATCCCTCTTTGTTACCTATATTATAACATAAAAGGGATTCAATGTCAAGGGTTTTAAAGAAAATTAGATATTTCTTTCTGGAACTTCTAATGGTTCTTCAAGGATACTATCAACATCTTCTAAAAAGTCTACAGCTGATACTATTAACACGTCACCTACATCTTCTGTATTTTGAACAGTTATTTGAATCGACATATCTCTTTGAGACTCTATAACGATTCTTGAGAGTATCGTATATGACTGGTCTTGATAGTGTTCATTCATTTCAAGAATACTACCAGGTACTGTTGAGTCTAGCAGATCTTGTAAATCGACAATATCTTTTTGTATTTGTGTATTTTCAATAGGTTCTGGAGTTACTTCTTCTGCAGCTTCTCTTTCTCTCTCAGCTCTTGCAACTACTTCTGGGTCTTCCATATTACTGTCTATAAGTGATTGTTGGAATTTCATAATATCTTCCATTGCTTTTGCTTTGGTTACAAGGTACATCGAAATGTTACCTTGGACAGTAGTAATATTCGAATTGTATTTTGAGTTATATTGAATGATTGCTCCATTTATATCATCAATCAATGTTTGATTAATAGAAGGTGTCATGTTTGCGAGTACTTGTAGAATTTCTTGTAATATTTTCATATTTTTTTCCTTGTGTATGTGTTGAGTCGAAAGAGGTTTAACTATAAACCTTTTCGAGATACTTAGTCATTTCATCCATAAAGCGTTTTGCTGTTTTCATTTTTGTAGCTGTATCTGATACATAACTACAATCTTGCATATCAAAATTGATATCCTTACCTTCTGCTACATAATCCCATGAACCGCTTTCGTTCATTACTGATGCAGAACGATTATAATTGAAACCTAAAGGTGAACCATTTGAACTTTCAAAATAGATTTTAAATTTCTTACCGTCTATTTTCAAAATCTTATCACCCTTGTTATGATTAAATTGAAATGCTTGGATAACTTCTGTCTCTTTTGTTTCAACTAATGGAGCTGGAGCTTCTACATTTTGAGCAGATAATATAACCTCTATTAGGTCTGACTTTGATAACTTTTGTAAGTGGTCTTTTGTGAATGTAAACATTTTGTTTCCTTTTTATTAATTATAGTATATTATACCGAAATTCTATGCGAATGTCAAGGGTTTTACCCTAATATTTCTTATCTTGCTCTTACTGATTCAACTTTAGATGTACCAGAATTAATTACTCTAATAACTGTAGCCCAATCATTATCTTCTGCAGCCCATACTAAATCTGTTTCGTAATCGCCTTTCATTTGAAAGTTAGTCATTGAAAGACTACAATGACTGTTACTTGCAGAAACAGAATATTGTCCATCTTCTTTTCTTCTAAATGATATCTTTGCTTCATTATCACACATACAAGAAATTACTTTGAAGTGAGCTTCTCTTGGATTCTCTTTAACTTCTATCTTTGGTGGGTTGTAAATTAGTGTTTTGTATTTTGACATTTTATTTTCCTTTTTATTAATTATAGTATATTATACCGAAATTCTATGCGAATGTCAAGCTTCTGATAGGTAATTTTTCAATTTCTTTTACAAGATCTTCTGATAATCTAGCTTCATCTGCATATTCCATAAAATCCAAATCTGGTAAACTTGGGTCGTTGAGGTCGATGTTTGATTCCAAAGCCTCTGTAAGGATATCGTCAATAACATCTTTTAAATGTTTATTTGTTGTTTTTACTTTGTTTGTATAAACATGTAATCTATTGATAGTTACTAACTTGTATTCACCATCATATTCTACAAGAGCTTTACATTCTATATCTAACTCTCTTCCATTTATAGTTGTAAAGATATTTGTATCAACACCTATTGACCAAGCAACATTTAAAACTTTTCCTATTGATTCCATCTTGTTTCTCCTATGCCATTTCTGGTTGTTCTAATAACCAATGTTTTAATGAGTTTAAACTCGATCTATTAGTAGTAGTGATAGTTGACCCTTTTTTACCATTATACCAACTAACAGTATTTTCACCATGTGCGTTTTTCTTTCTTTGTACAACAATAGCTAAACCATCTTTTCTTTTGATTACTGCTGAGCCTTTTCTAACTTCAGTAGTGATAGTTTTCAATTCATTTTGATTGATTTTCATAAGCTCATTTCTAACTTGTAACTCTTGTCTCTTTAATGCGTCTTGTTTCATTTGAATAGATGCTAACTCCAATTGTAATTCTTCTTTTCTCAATAACATTTTAAATTCCTTTTCTTTAAATATAGTATATTATACCGAAATTTTGAACGAATGTCAAGCGATTATAGAGAATCATAAATTGGTAAATATAGCCCTAAAACACCATATAATAAAGGTGTGTTTAGTGCTCAGCACTCCATAGATTGGCTTCAGCGAATAGTAGTATATTTGCCCTATATTAGTAGGTTGAAAAAAATTGTGTTTGGTGATGCCTATGACACCTTTTGCTATAGGTGTCTAAGGGCTATTTTGAAAAATTTGTAGGTAGTGTTGAGTGGAAATTAACTGTTATTGTATATGAATAATATACTGCTGTATATGGGTCTATATATGGTGTGTAGTTAGTAGGTAACATTTTACAAGCCCTCCGGTTGATCAGCATATGGAAATAGGTCAGCTTCACTCATAGGAGCCGGTATTTCTTCTTGCTCTGTTTTTTCTATAGGTGGGTTTTTTAATCCAGCATCAATTAATTGTTGGTCTTTATCTTTTAACATCTGTTCTAATACAGCTATTCTATCTACTTCAGGCACTACCATTACAGGCTCACCATCTTCATTAACCGTAGGCTCACCAGTTTCTTCATCCATAACAGCAACAGGCTCAATCATTCTATCAAAAGTTTCAAGCGCCTCTCTATTAGATGCATCTTCAGCCCTAGCTTCTGCAACACCAGATATGATATCTTGAGATAGTGGAGCTTCATCAGTACCAGGTGGTAAACTAGCAAATGCTGGGTCAGCAGGTAAAGAAGTTTTATCAATATAAGAATTTTCAATTTCATAAACCGGTGTTAGTTTAGTAACTGATATATATTGTCTCTGTCCATCTTGTTTTTGAGTGTGTATAAAATTCTCTATACCTTTTGCATCAGCATCTTTTGGATGCTCACCAGCTGTAATAACTTTTATCTCTCTTTGCTCTTCTTCTGTATATTGGTCTATACTGTCTCTTAAATCTTTTAAAGACATTGAGCCTGTAGCTGGTGAAACTGTTAGCTCAATTTCTTTATCCATTTTATATGATACAGTTTGTTTAGCAATGAATGTTTTAGCATGTGCTTTTGATTTAGGTTGAAAAATACCAAATTCATTTGCAAACAAATAACTCATATGTCTAATTTGAGACTCTAAAAAATCTTTTGGGATAGGGTGTTGTCCAGGTGCAATAGGATTGAAACCTTGAACTTCTTGTCTAGGAGTGAAAGTACCAGATAGTACAATTAGATAAGGAGCATCGTTAAATTTTATTGTGGAAGGTTCTTCGTTGAAAGCAGGTGCTTCAACTTCTGGAGCATCAGGATACCAAATACCAATTGTTCTAGTATAGTATAAATCTGTCCAAATTTGGATAGTAATGTTTTTTGATTCCATTGAAATCTCCATGTAGTTTCTATTATTTATTTTACAATATTAGAAACCAAATGGAAAGGAAAATTTAGATATCTGAAAACTCTCTTACGGTTGCCCATTGTTTACCGGTGTTGTATGCAATGAATTGGTCTGCTTGTGCTCTATCACTAGCTTTAAAACCAAATTTGTGTTCTGAAAAATTTCTTTGAATTGTTTTTGTCCAACCATCAATCTCACTTTGAGTCATTTCAGTTCTTGGGTCTCTCATTACAGAAATTTCAAACATATAGATTGCTTCATCTTTATGACCATTGTCTTGAGTAATCAAATCACACTCAGCGATAACTCTAACACTTGCTCCAGATGTAAAAATTCCCATTTTGATTTTAGTGTTTTTCGGTAACATAATTTTCCTTTGTTGTTTTAATTGGTAATGGGATTTAAAAAATCCCGACTATGCGTTTAAATTGGCTACTCTGTACTCCCCATTTTTAACTGCTCTATCTGTTGCTTTCTTATCTTCCCCTAAAAACATATTTCTATATTTTCCAGTTGTTTTAGAATGGTCATATACTTCATTCAATGTAACTGTACCATCATTTGCTATGAAAGCAATTTTAGTTTGGTATGATTGAAACATACGACCTTCAGTTGTTACGATTTCAAATTGGTTAGCCGCTGCATTTCCACTATTAGTTTGCATATTACACGTTGAGATTACATTTCCTGAGTTAAACATTTTTTAGCCTTTGAATTAAATTTAGAAGAGAAAGTGTTTCCCTTCTTTGTTACCTATATTATAACATAAAACCCATTGAATGTCAAGGGTTTTACAAAAGAATTTCTAAATTTCTACTGGTCTTACACCATCTTCTTCAATCCAGATTATACCTGCACCAAATCTTTCATAACCTTGTTCTCTGATAGCATCAACATCTTCTTCTTGGTATTCATCAAAATTTGAAACTGTATATGCTACAACATCAACAAATCTAAGCTCTGCATCCAAACGGTTATCAAAAGAACCCTCTTTTGATTTACCACCATAATTATCTTTTTTGAAAACTCTGTATTTTGTATCAGCCATTTGTGACTCCTTTATTTTATTGTAGGTATATTATAACATAAAATGTTATGAATGTCAAGCTTTTTCATAACATTTTTCAAATTTCTATGCCATCATCTCTGCTTTCTTAGCTCTTTGTTTAGCTAGAAAGTCTAATGTTTTTTGGTTAGCTCTTTTAGATTTTGCTTTACCTTTTGTTCCAGAAGACTCACCAGCAAACTTTTGCATAAATTGGTTTTGAGATAATCCAAACTCTTTAGCCATTTCAGAAACATCAGCACCATCTAAAATCATCTGAGCGACTTTTCTTTTGTCATCATCTAACATAGCCATTGCTTCTTCCATTTCATCTTTAGGCATAGAAAATGAATCCCATTCAAATTCGTTATCTGATTTATTACACTCTTCAGCAGTATCCATAATATCGAAATCTTCTGAACCATCAGATTGGAACTGAGAATCATTAACCATATAGAAAGGTCTTCTGATAGCAGTTTCAAAAGCAACATAAGCGTTAAATACATCTCGGTTAATTCTTGCTTTTGCACTTTCAGAACCATCTAAATCAAATGTTTCACTATATGATTTATTGAAATCTTCATTAGCAGTTTTACCAGCAGCTTTCACTTCTTTGAAAGATTGACCTTCTCTAGTTAATTCATAAGTAGTAATACTATTAACTTTGAATCTTGAGTTCATGTCATTCATGAAATCATTTAAAGCCCATGACATATGGTTGTAAGCGAATGTATTGAATTTTGATTGACTTGGATCCCAATCATTATATGCTCTAACAATACCTTCATCAGCAACTGCAAATAAATCTTCTATAGTAAATGCTGACTCTAAGAATGGTTTGAATTTCATAACCAACATAGTTCTAGTACCTTGTACTGTTTTGTTTGCTTCTTCAAATGATGTTTCTTTTGTGATTAACTTAGCCATTTATGACTCCTTTGTTTAATTGTACCCCTATTATAACATAATTTAGGATAATTGTCAAGGGTTTTGAGAAGTTTTTTGAAAGAATTTTGAAATTCTTTTTCAGGAGGGGATTTCCTGAAAAAGTTTGGAGATTATGAGTTAGTTTCACTCCATGAAATCCACTCATCATTTGCGTAACCACATTTCGCACATGTTTGTTCTTCGTCTAACTCCCATCTGTTTTCAGCACCACAGTCAGGACAATAGTCATATCTTTCTGGTTCTTCCTCTTCTTCAGGTTCATTGATTACAGCACTTTCTAAAGCCGCTCCATTTATTGAACCTGTTTTGATTAAGTTTGCAATTGCTTTACCAACTTTTTTGAATAATCCATCATCTGCTTTAGATTTGATATCATTCACTTCAAATTCATTAACATTCAAACCAGTTAAAACAGCACATAAATCAGCAGTCGAAATTTCACCATCTGATAATTCACCAGAAATCATTTTACCAATTCTCTTTGCAGCTTCTGGAGAATGATCTACAGTACCACAAACTTTACCACTATTAACATCTTTCGTTCCCATTACAGCACTTGAGGCAAGAACATTTGAAGCATTGTAATCTGTTACTTCACCAATTACTGTATATTCACAACATCTCATTTTGGTGTTATTATAATCAGAAGGAATTGAAACAACGTCTCTAGGATTAATTTCACAAATTACAACTCTATCACCACCAGCAGTTCCAAATGAAGGTAAATAGTCATAAGAACATACATGTAGACCAGCACTACAAGTTTGGTTAGAATCTTCATTAACCATATTTCTTGGCATACTGATTGTTTGACCAATACTATTGTTGATTTTACCTGTATAAATATCTTTGAAATCTCTAGTAATTTTTTTGTAAGCAAGGAATGTACCATTTTCACTAATTGGAATACTACCCGCTTCTAAAAAGCCATATAACTCATTAACAGCTCTATATGAAGGGTTCAACATTAAGTTTTCTAAGAATTTAACCATATGAGCAATATCGAAACCTTCTTTAGCCATAGCAACAATTCTATCAGTTAAAGTATTATGAATGGCAGCACCATTATAAAGAACTTCACCATCAACAATTCTAACAGTACCAGCTACAGTTTCATTAGTTTGGATAGCAGCTTCAACTTCTTTAGTTAAGTTTACTAAATCTGGAATAGCATCCCAATCTTTCGCAATTAAGGCCTCTTTTATTTGAGGATAGTTTTTATGTGCTGTATCAATTGGTTTCATAGCACCATCTATCATAATACTAATCGTTCCGTTTCCGTTCAAAATATGTGGTAACATTCTTCTTCCTTTTAATTTATATACTATATTATATCTAAACCAAGCTTAAAGGCTTCTGAGTAAAATTAATATGTATATTTTTCTTTATATAGTATATTATACCATAAAAAGTTACAGAAGTCAAGAAAAATTGGTGTTTTTTGAAAGAATTTTGAAAAAGTATCTTAGGTCAATACAAAAAGGGAAAATTGACCTAAGAAGAGTGGGAAACTTTAAAAGAGGGGTTTTAAATGTTACCCGGCCATAATGACCAATAACTTTTGTTATCATTTTTATTTATTAAAAATAAAACACTAAAACACAAACTTTCATAATTTCAAGAAAAAAACTAAGAATTTTTTTTTAAGTTTTTTTGTAAAATAAGAGTATAAATAAATACCCAATACCAAAATAAGGCGTCTACTTGGAACCAATCTTCAAGCATATCTTCTGGAATTTAACCACAGAAGAAATTGATCTTCTTAACATTCTCGTAAATCTTGTTCAGAGAGATGATAGTTTGAGTGGTGAAGAATTTGACTATTCACAATTTGGATATATTATAGATACAAATATGCATGAATTGTCCTCTTGCTTAGGTTTCTTAGAATTGAAAGTGGATACAGTTATTCAAAGATTGGAATCATTACAAATCAAAGTAGCAACATTATATCATGAAGATGATGAAAATATTTTTATGACAAAAGCCTCATTTGTTTATCAGTATAATGTTACAAGTACAAATAATGATATTAATAAAAGATTAAGTATAGTTATCAATACCAAAATATTAAAAATCCTTAGAGATGAACCAACTCTATTTGAATTGTTATACAGATTTGACAGATATGGTATAAAGAGCAAATATTCTAAAATAGTATATGAAAGATTTTACAGAGCAGGTAGACATGTTGAAACATTTGAAATTGATGATCTGGTAAAAGCTTTAGATTTTGGCTTACAGTATTCAACTATGGAATGGTCGAGATTAAATGGTAACATTCTTAAAAGAGTAGTTAAAGAGATTAACGAAAAAACAGATTTATATTTTGAAGTAGAAAAAGTGAAATCAACTGTAGCTTCAACAAAAAGGTTACAAACAACAGAAATCAAAATCATGACCTCGACAGCACCAGAAATGGAATTACCAGCAACTTATTATACTGAAGATTTCCTAATGGAAAGAAAGATAGCTTATTATATAGAAAGAGATATCAAGCACAAATTTACTCAAACATCTAAATTCAAAGGTAAAGAAGTGGTGAAAGACCCAGAGGCATATTTACATAAACTTAGAACTGATGCAGAGAAATTACAAGATGAATACAAAGCAAAGGTACTCCTGCAAGAGTGGTTGAATAATATCAAATACAATAATCAAGACCATGAAGGGCTAGTAATATTACAAGACTACTCTAAAGATAATCATTTCATTACTGTTAATAACAATTACAAATTATATGATATAGAGAAAAAAGTTGAAATTAGTACATCAGCTAGAGATACAAGAATTAAGATTAATGCCTTTATGAAAAAAGGTGATTATAATATAGTAGAAACAGAAGATTATATGAAGAACTGTTCAATCAGTTATACACAGGGTTAATAATGAGAGAAGTAGAACAATTAGTAATAAAGAAAATAGTTAGAAGAATATATGCGGATGCAATGAAAGAAATGAGAGCAGATTATTTCCTAATCCTAAAATATAGGGCTACTCAATTTAGAGATTTAATTGATGCATCTTCATTTAAATCTGTACTTGGATTTTTACCAAATATCAAACATAATCACCAGCCTTTTGTAGTTAGTGTATCAACTAACATAAAATCTGGTGAGTACGAAATAACAGTTATCAACCCTAGAATTAAGGCTTGATAAAAAATAATTTTTTGATGTTTTCTGGCATAATCTCAATTAATGCTTCAACACCACCCATTTCTACTGAGAATGTTCCCTTTGGACCTTGAGACTCTCTTGGGTTGATTCTTACAAGCTTAGCACCAACAAACTCTTCTATATGTTCACCAATGTGTCTGATAGTAGGGATAGAAGTACCAGCACCAATCTCAATAATAACAATTTTTGTATTATCTTTATCATATGTATTCATGAACTTATTGAATGCTTCTTCTTGTTTAGTTGTTTCCTCTGAGTTGAATTGAAAATCATTGAACATCATAATGTTAGGTCTTGCAATAGCACCACATTTACATTTGGGCATATCAGCTTTATCAACTGAGAATGTTTCAACATTAACATCAAATTTTAGATCATCTGGAGCATCCCAAGGAGATGCATTACATTCAGTACATTGAAGCTTGTTAATTCTTCCATGAACTTCATATACTTTTTCAGAATCAAATCCAGCCTTTTGAAAATGACCATCTACATTAGATGTAACAACAAAGTGGTCTTTCTTAGATTTAACAATCTCTTGTAAAATATCAAAACCTATGTTTGGAGTAGTTGATTTGTATGTATCAAATCTGTGACCATAAAAAGCCCAAGCTAATTCTGGAAACTGTTTAAACTGTTTAGGATTTGCTATAGAAGTAAAATCAATTTTCTTTTCACCAAGCGCTGGATATGCTTTCCACATACCTTCATTACCACGAAAATCTGGAAGACCACTATCAACTCCCATCCCAGCACCAGCTGTAATAATCACGACCTCAGCAGCTTCAATAACTTTTTTAATATCTTCCATATTAGCCCTTTATAATTAGTATTCTTCTTTTGTACCTATATTATAACATAATACTGTTTAAATGTCAAGAGTATTCTAAAAGAATTTATAAATTTTCTAATATTTCTAAAGATTCTATAGCTGAATTTGTTAATCTTTTGTTTGTAAAGATATAATTTAAATAAGCGCCGTCTATACCAATTAAATCACCATATTTTAATGATAGTTTTTCAGTATAATCTTTAATATCAATAGAGTTAAGTTTAGATAGTGCTTCCTCTTCATTTTCTATTTTTTCAAGATCTTCATCAGTAATAGATGATATTGTTTTTTTAATCCAGGCTTCTTCATTTCTTATCTTTTCAAAACCTTTTGCTTTTTCAAGTCTTTCTCTTGCTATAGATTCTTTTTTACTATATATTATTTGATTTTCAATAGTCATTTCTGGAATTTCATCAACTGTATACTCAAATCTTATATAATTGATACCTTTCTCTTTTCTACCCTTACACATAGTAATATTAAAAATAGTTTTATCATTAATTTCTGTAATGGCTTTATTAAGATAGTTACCTTTTAGTTTTGAAACATTTGGTGCCTTCAATCCTAATAACTTTTTAAATGATTCAAACTCAACTTCAAAATATGGAATACCATTATTATATTTACCCATACCTTGATATTCGGAACACAGAGCATATATATGTTTTGTATAAAGTGTTGCTAGAGTTGCCTGTTCCTTTATGAGAACTTTGTTAAATGGTATAGCTTCAAAAATCCAACCGAATATTAACTCGTGCTCTAATTTGAGTTTGACCACATTATTACTATAACTATCAATTCTTGATATCAGATGAAAACTACTCGCTTTCAAATTGGAGCTTACAGAGTCAACTTTAAATTGGTTTACCTTGACTTTTATATCTTGCAGTTTCTCAAGCTCTTTATATATGTTACTCGTATTGTTATTTTTATATTTGTTTGTGAAAATTGCTATATCATTCAAGTTTATTTCAATTTCCTGATTTCTTAAAAAGTTAAATAAATCATCTTGTGTGTGTATTTCATAAAACTTTTTAATTTCTTCAAGTTTTAAGTCATCATTAGATGCTATCTGTTTAGTCTTTGTCAAACCATATTTTTTTGATATTTGTTTCTGTGCTTCAAAACAAATAAAATTCATAGCATCAAATTGAAATGGAGTGATAACAATTGGTTTACCAGCTAAGAAATATTCAGGAACAGTTTGTGAAGATGGTATGTGTTGGGGTTGCTCTATTATTTCCATGTATCTAACCTACTAATTTTATTTTTATCTATCCTACTTGTATCAGATAGATACTTTTTCTATCAATTTTACATTAGTAGGATAGATACTTTTATAGAATAAATAAAAAGTATCTAACCTGGTAATTTTATTTCTAACTATCATTCATTAGTAGGATAGATACTTTTTAGATTAGTAGGTTAGATAGTTGATTACCAGGTTAGATACTTTTTGTCAAAATACATTAGTAGGTTAGATACTTTCCATTACCAGGTTAGATACTTTTTTTTGGAATCCTCTGAAAACACTATATAAACACTGGAAGAAATCTTCTTGATTTTTTACAAAGAATATTA
>NZ_CEXEES010000044.1:0-13283 GCF_982632705.1 Candidatus Izemoplasma sp.
TGATATACTTTTATATGTGCATTTGTGACAGGGTTGAATGCCCCACCAAATATAATTTTCATAAGAAATCACCTCTAAATGTATTATAACACGATTTTTTAAAGTATTCATAAGATTTTATCTTATGTATAACGCAAGATAAAATATATTGCAAGCCCTTTTTTTATTTCATTAAAACTAAAAGATGAAGGACTCTAATCCTTCATCTTTTTATTCTAAATATTTAGTGTTAATTACTGATCATATAGATTCTCAATTATCGCTATCAACTCTTCTTTTGATATACCAAGAGATTGACATTGATTTATATCCTCAGTAAGTAGTTCTTTTACTGTTTCAAGTCTTTTTTTATCTAGAATTGCCTTTGAGGTTTTCTTAATATACGAACCTTTGCCAGGTAAAGTATAAATTAAATCATTTCTTTCTAATAACTCCCAAGTCTTTTTTATTGTGATAATACTAACTCTTAGTTCTCTAGCTAACCCTCTTATCGAAGGTAGTATAGAATCAGATTGTAGTTCACCATTTAGAATTTGAGAAGATATTTGATCGTATAATTGTTGGTAAATTGGAGTTTGTGATGTTGTCCTTACAATTACATTTTTCACTATTGAATTCTTTCGAAATTCTTAACCGATTGTTTTACTGCAACTACATTAAGTAATACACCCACAACAATACATCCAATCAAAACAATTAGTTGAGTACTAAATTCACCTTCAAATATCTTTGTAAACCCACTATATTTGATATTAGTAAATTCTATTAAGAACCCATAAACTAAAGTAACAATTACACCGTAGATAATTGGTTTACCAAAGTGGTAACCTGTTTTAAAGTATTGTGTTAAAAACACAATGTTGAACAAACCATACATTAGAAATGCGATACCAAAGAATGCTAAATTCACGTCTAACATGAACGTCATACTACCATGCCATAAATTATGAATAATTCCAAATATAATCGCAAATATCATATGCAGACTTTCAATGATCATTAACGATAATGCCTTTGAAACAACAATATCCTTTTTTGATACAGGTAACATATAACAGAAATCATAATCTGAGTTAGCTATGTATGCACCATATATTTGTGGAACAGTGATCCAGAAGAAATACATGAAAACCAAGATGAAGATCCACTGTGGTATTAGTAATAATGCCCCAAGTAAGAAGGGTAGTAAATAGAAGAATTTATGTATTGATAAACTTAATTCTTTATATAGTAAATTTCTCATTATTTAACCTCCTTTTGAGCGAAATAAATCATGATATCATCAAGACTTGGTTGTCCCAACTTAATTTCTTTATCGTTTAAAGACTGATTTGAATGCATTAATCCAATAAACCCAAACGCATTCTCTTTAAATGATATTAACTTATCTTTTATAGTTGCTAGTTGCTCTTTTGTACCGTTAACTAGTTTGTATTTATCAATCAAATCATCTTTCGAACAAGACTCAATCAACTTGCCATCTTTAATAAATGTAATGTAATCAGCACATTTCTCTAAATCACTAGTAATATGAGTAGAGAATAACACACTCACTTCCCCATCTTCTACTATAGACTGAAATACTTCTAATAAATTGTCTCTAGCAACAGGATCTAGCCCTGAAGTAGGTTCATCTAATATAAGTAATTCTGCATTGTGAGATAAAGCAAGTGTTATAGAATACTTCATTCTCATTCCTTTAGATAACTCTTCCACTTTCTTACTCTCATCAAGATTAAACAATGTTAAATAATCCTGATACTTCTTTTCATCCCATTTAGGATAAAATCGTTTATACACATTTGTGATTTCTCTAATTCTTTTTTTATAGTAAAATGATTCTCCTGAAACATATCCTATATTTCTTTTGATATCTAGTTCGTTAGTTTTCATATCTTTCCCTAGGATGGATACACTACCCGAATCTTTGTTAATCACATTTAGTATTGCCTTAATCGCTGTCGTTTTACCAGCTCCATTTTCTCCTATAAATCCCATTATATAGCCTTTTGGAATACTAAAAGAAATATCATCTAGTATGAATTTTTCATACTTTTTAGTTAAATTCTTTACTACTAAACTTTCCATATTGCACCTCTTTCACTGTGCTTACTGCACATACACAGTATATACACTAATAAAATTATTGTCAACAAATTTGTGTCTTTTTTTTTAGCCCTTTTAGGGCTATGGTATATAATGGATATATATATGTGTAAAAACATAATAATATAAGTGCACTTATCCTTTCAAACAAGTCATATAACACTTATAATAAACTTAGACATTCTTACTACTGGAGGTTTACTATGAAGACTACACGTTTAATAAATGAAAAAGATGCAATTCAATTCTTTAATACCTCAGCAAACACTATGGATGATTCGTATGGGTTTGGTGAACTAAACTTAAAAGACAAAACAGTAAGTTTTGATTTTAATACTGTATTACTATTACGTTTTGGTGGTCTCTTTGCTGATACAATCTATAAAATCAACGCCAAATATTTTGACAATGATTTTAAAGACATCCTAAATAGTATTGTAACCTCAACCGTAGAATATGGCGACTATTCGTATATTCGAATTATAGAGGATGATTCATATAGTTTCACTATTAAAACGACTAGAGTTAATGATGATTCTTTCGAACTGTTTTTCATGTGTATTGAAAAACTCTTAGAAACAGAAAATCAATTAAATCTATTTGGTAATGTAATGGGTTCCGGTAAAAAACTGTTTACTGGTAGTACTTGGTGGGTAGATGATGACAAGTATCTTGATCGCTTCTTCTCATCAGATAGTGGACCTTTAATATTAGGTATCCCATTGAATCCAGATATGCATTATTGTAGAGAAAAATATAATCAAGTTAGAGAAAAAGCAAAAATCGTTTCTGAGTTATACGAGGAAAGTATAATGAATGAGATTGCTTCTTTTGATAAAGTTAAGCAAAACAAATCAAATTACGCTGGAGCTAGAACACCAGCGATCACTTTTAAAGATGAAGTTGTTTGGGTGGAAACTTATGGAAAATGTTTATTAAGATACAAAAATGGTGATACAAGAATATTTGTTGCTAATGATATTTATGTCACCGACGTATACGAGGAAAACACAAACCTTAACACAATTACCAAACTAATAAACATTGGACTAGAGAATTCAAAGGTAGGAGTTTGGTTTCACCAAAGACATTTTTTAGAAGGAAAATACTATTTCACTGAATCATATCAAAAGCTTATGTCTCATACTAATATATACAAAGATGATAATTTCACAATTATGTTGAATGAGCAAATTGAGATTATGGAAGAACTAAATAATGGGTATGAATCTTACCTTCACAATTTTAGAAAAGTACATAACAGTATATATACAGAGCATCTAAACAAGTACAAAATGATTATTCCAAACAAACTACAAGATGATGACCTTAGATGGATTGAAGTTAGAGGTACTGTTATCGAACGAGATGATGATGGACATGTTATGTTATTTGTAGGTGTAAATGTAGACGTTACTGAAAATATAATACATCAGAACCGAATACAATATTTAGCAAACAATGATATTCTTACAGATACTAGAAATAGAAATTACTTTGAACAATTTATCAATGAGACACTACCTAAATCTTATACTGTAATCGTATTTGATTTAGATGGATTAAAACTTACAAATGATGCATTCGGACATCAAAAAGGTGATTTGGTAATTAAAAAGCTTGCGGATATCTTAAAACTTGTTTATTCAGATAATCTATTTGTATCAAGAATTGGTGGGGACGAATTCGCAGTTTTACTAAATGAAATTGATTCAGAAACCTTAACAAAGCTTAATAATAACTTGGAAAAAAATATTCTTGAGTTTAACATATCATCAAATATTGAAATGAATGTTAGTAAAGGTAGCAAAACAGTCATTGATAATGAAATGGAGTTTGAAAAAGCATTTGTTCAAGCTGAAAACATTATGTATAGAAGAAAACTAAACAATAGATCATCAAGAAAATCAAAAGTTTTGGATTCAATATTAGAAACATTAAACCAAAAAACAGAAGAAACAAAAGAGCATAGTGATAGGTTAGCAATATTAGCCACAAAAACTCTGCAAAGTATGAACTATACACGTGAATCTGAATTAGAAGACATTCAGCTACTAGCAAAAGTTCATGATATTGGTAAAATTACAATTGACGATCATATTCTTAAGAAACCTGGAAAACTAACTACTCATGAGTTTGAGATTATCAAGAAGCATAGTGAAGCAGGTTATAAAATAATAAGAAATATCACAGATAGTGACGATGTTTGTAATGGTGTGTTACTACATCATGAACGTTACGATGGAAAAGGATATCCACAAGGATTACTTGGAGATGAAATCCCGTTATTCGCTAGAGTAATAAGCGTGGTAGATTCATTTGATGCAATGACAAACGATAGAGTATATCGACCAAAAATGTCAAAGAAAGAAGCAATAAATGAAATAATCTTAAACACAGGAACACAATTTGATCCAAAAGTTGTAAAAGCATTTCTTAAGGCTAATTTCGGTCTTGATGAATCCGTTTATTTAGAATCAAAAAAGTAGACAATTGTCTACTTTTTTTTCATTTTATCTCTCAAAGTTAACTCCCAAATATATAATGAAGCGGTTGTGTTGTAAGGAGAAAACATATCCGCGTACTTCTTAAACTCGTCCCTTGTAATATCGTTACTTAAATCAAGAAGAAACTCCAACCCTCTTCTAATAGCAATGTCACCATAACTTAAAACATTTGGTCTATTCATGCAAAAGATTAAAAACATTTCAGCTGTCCAAGGACCAATCCCTTTAATACTTCTAAGTTCTTCTTCTATTTCCTTATTAGACATTTCATTAAAATCTAATCGAATAGATTTTTCAGCGAATGCTTCTGCAATATTAAACAAATACTCTGTTTTTGATTTAGATAAACCAACATCTTTAACTTCATCAAAGGAAAACCCCAATAACGTAGATGGATTTAATAAAGGAACTAAATCTGTAAATCTATTCCAAATTGCTGTAGCAGCTTTAAAACTAATTGATTGATATATTATTGAATTACATAATGCTGAAAATGGATCTACGATATAATAACTTTCAATTTCTCCAATTTCATCAATTAGGTCCTTCATAAAAGTGGCTTTGCTTTTTAAGTAATCTGTTTGCTTTTTTGTAATGATGTGTCTTCTTTTTTCCACAATAACCACCTCAAATCTATTATATCGGAAAACACCACCAAGATACACTACAACTTTGATTAAAATATGATATAATAAATCGAGGTGATTTTTAATGAAATTAGATAAAAATTATATCCTAGATTTGGCAAAGGAAATCCTTATGATTCCTTCACCAAGTGGATACAGCTTAGAAATAATTCCGAGAATTAAAGAAGAAGCTGATAAATACGAATTACATTCTGAAAAAACAAACAAGGGTAACCTAATTATTACAATCCCTGGTGAAACAGACTACAAAGTAGGACTTAGTGTACATGTTGATACATTAGGAGCTATGGTCCGAAGTATTTCAAGTTCTGGAGAAATTAAGTTTACAACCATCGGTGGTCCTATTTGGCCAACATTAGACGGTGAGTATTGTACTATAAGAACAAGAGATAACAAATCGTATACTGGTACATTTTTATCAACAAGTCCAGCTGCACATGTATTTAAAGATGCTTCAACAAAAGCAAGAAACCCTGAAAACATGTATGTTAGGTTAGATGAAATTGTAAAATCAAAAGAGGATGTTGAGAAACTAGGTATCGAAACTGGAAACTTTATTTTTATAGATCCTAAAACAACAATTACAGATTCAGGATTTGTTAAATCAAGATTCCTAGATGACAAAATCAATGTTGCAAGTATATTTGGATTGATTAAATACTTAAAAGATAACAAGATTACACCAAAACAAACAATTAAGGTAATTATTAGCACATATGAGGAAGTTGGACACGGAGCTTCATATATTCCTGAACTAGACGAGATGATCGCAGTTGATATGGGATGTATCGGTGACGATTTAACTTGTACTGAGTTTGATGTATCAATATGCCCAAAAGACTCAAGTGGACCATATGATTACGATTTAACAAATAGACTTGTCGAGGTAGCAAAAGAAAACAAATTAAGACACGCAATTGATATCTATCCATATTACGGATCTGATGTATCAGCTGCAATCCGTGGTGGAAATGATATTAAAGGTGGATTATGTGGACCTGGTGTACACGCAAGTCATGGTATGGAAAGAACACATTATCAAGGAATTGAAGCTACAATTCAATTACTGATTCACTATATAACAAAATAAGGAGAAAACTATGAATCAAAATCAAAATGAACCAATGAAACCAAAACGCCCTTGGTGGGTACAAATCATATCGATGGGAATCGGATTTGCAATAGGATGGTTCCTTTACGAGATAATATTTTAAAAAGAGTGTAAATCACTCTTTTTTTTGATATAATTTACTGTTAAAGGGGTGACATTATGAAACTAAAAAGACCAGATTATACAAACTCAATATTAAATGTCTCTAACTCATTTTTAAAATACTATAATGTACCAACAAAATATAGCTCACAGACTAATTTAGATTCTGCGTTACAAAAAGGATACAATCATATCATTTATATACTCTTAGATGGTATGGGTAGCAACATAATAAAACATCATTTAGATAAAAATGATGCGTTAAGAAAATATATGGTTGAAGAGATAACTTCTGTTTTCCCACCAACTACTGTTGCAGCCACTAACGCTGTACTTAGTGGGAAGCCACCAATCACTACAGGATATCTAGGCTGGGTTCAATATTTTGAACATATTGATTCAGATTTGACTATATTCTTAAATAAGGATTTTTATACAGATGAAGAACCCAATGAGCTTGTAAGACATAAATATCTCGATTATAAAGATATTTTAGAACAATCAAAAGAGTTCAATCCAAATCTATCTACTAACATTATTTTTCCAAAATTCATTGAACAAGGCACAGGAGAATCATTTAAAGATGAAATAGAACAAGTCTTAATGATTACGCATAATAAAGATACGTCATTCAATTATGTATATTGGACACAACCTGATTTAATAGAACATAAAGAAGGAATATATAGTAATGCTGTTAAAGATATGATTAAAGGGCTAAATAATGATTTTGAATCATTAATAAGTAATGTATCAGATGACACATTGGTTGTATGTATTGCCGATCATGGTTTAACGGATGTGGAAGAATTAAATATTTTCAGTAATGAACACATTGTGAAAATGTTGAAAAGGAAACCTTCAATAGAACCAAGAGCGATTAACTTCTTCGTTAAATCAGAGTATATTACTGAATTCAAGACTGAATTTAATAGTAAATACAAAGATATATACTTACTTATGACGAAAGCTGACATTCTTGAATCAGAATTATTTGGTACTGGAGACAAACATCAGTTGATAGATATGTTCTTAGGTGATTATATAGCTGTTGCAATAGATAAATATATGTTTACAGTCAATGACAAAAAATCATACAAAGCGCATCATGCTGGTCTTACAGAAGACGAGATGATGGTACCACTGATTATTTATTCAAAAAAATAAAGAGAGGATTATCCTCTCTTTTTTTATTCTATAATTGTAACTATATAGTAGTAATTTTTAGTAAGTATCCCTTTTAAACCTCCAGGATCAATACCTGTCACTTCAAATATAAAGGTAACTTCAAGTTCATTCACTGTAAATACAGCTGTAACAGTACTACCTATGTTTGTTACATTGGTTACTACAACATCTTCATCTTTTAAAAGATCAATCAAATTAGTACATATGTCTTGTGTATCTTCTATGAAGTACTCATCACACTTTGATTCGTCAAGCTCATTTAAGTATGCTTCTACTACTTCAGTCTGAGTTACGAATCCAGCTGGTCTCATAAATAAATAATAAAACGCAAAAACTAAGACACCAATTGCAACGATAATTAATAAAGGTTTGAGTAGTTTACTCATCATCTTTATCCTTTGCACGTTTTTTAAATGGTCTGCTAAATATACTTGCAACACCTTTTGGGAATGCAGCAAGTCCACCAGCAACTATTGTTGGCATCATTTTGATTGTTTCTTTTAAAGCAAGACGTCTTATTTGTTTCTTATCTAATAACTCATTATCGTTAAATAAATATTTCTCTGTAACAATACCAACTCTACAAGTTAAAAGTGCATTTGCAGTACCACTTAAAATACTATTGCTAATTGTTTTTATAAATGGTAAATCAGTTAATACTTCACTCACTTTATTTGGTAATAATTCGCTGATTTCTGCATCATCTAATCCTTCAGCTATCAACGATGTTGTCATGACGTTAACCATCAACTTTATCAGCCTTGGGAAGGTGGGTCTAAATCCTGTCAATTTTGTAATTTCCTTAATCATTTTAAGATTAATCACTACAACACTCAACATATCTAAATTTCCGTTTTGTGAAAGAGCGGTCGATACAAGTACGGTCTTAGAATTTTTAATTATAAGTTCCCTAATACCCTCTTTCATTGTTGTGTTAAAAATATGGGTCAACTCAATCTTAAGGTTCTTCTTATCATTAAGAACGGCTCTAAGTCGTGTTTTATCATCTTCTGTCAAAGTTTCATTTTTTAATAATACTTTGGCAGCTTGTTTGTATACTTTATGTCGTCTATGCTCATCATCTAATATCTGATCCACACTAAATACTGGTGCAAAAAAGATAATTCTTAGGGGATTAATTATTAGTAAGTACGTCAAGACAAAACTCAATCCATAAAATCCATATTCTACGTACTCATGAACTCCTCTTAATCGTTCACCAACACTTATTATATTGCTAACAAGGATTAAAGAGAATAATAGTAATACTCCAAATCCTACCATGTACCAAAACTTTTTACGTTCCATGTCATCACCTCTTCCCTATTTTAACACAAACTTGTGAATAAAATAAGAAAACACCACTTTTGTGGTGTTTTTACTTTTCGTCTTTTAATGATAAAAATACTGTGTTTAATATGAAGTAACCCATTGTTAATACAAAAATTATATTCACTGATTTAAATGAACTACCATCTTCACTAAAGCTCGATTGTAAGAATCCATGTTCTACTGCTCCTGTAACTGTTTCTGGGAACATTGATACATATAAATACAGTCCAACAATAAATAGAATACTAAGTAGTAGATTGTATAATGAAACTTCTATAAGTTTTTGATTACTTGGTTTAAAGAAGAAATATCCTAATCCAAGAGTTAATGCATTAAATCCAATAAGCAATAACATCCAAATATAAGATCCGTTGTTAATGAAACTACCATCTAGAAAATCTATATTCCTCATTGTTATTGAGTATGTTCCGGTAAGTGGAAACTGATCTATAAAGTAAATAAACTGTACTGCAGTTATGATTGATATAAATACACTAACAAAAATCATAATTTTGAAATTTCGTTCTCTTATCATTTTACATTCTCCTCGTAAGTTTTATACCATTCCTTAACAAGTGCCTTGTTGAATGGATCTTCCCTTTTATCAATTAACTCTTTTAACTCGTTTAATTCGATTTCTAAAATCTCTTTTAATGCTTCTGGATAATCCATACGTTCTTTATGTTTATTGTATTCATTACGATCAAGAACATTGTAACTAAAATCATCGATAACCTTAATATCCAAATCATAATCAATGTATTTTAATGCCTCTTCATCTATTAAATATGGAGATGCAATATTACAATAAAAATGAATACCATCAGGTTTGATGATACCAATAATATTATACCATTTGTCCTTAAAAAACCATGTTACTGATGGCTCTCTTGTATGCCAAAAGCGACCATTACTTTCTATTACTTTTGTTCGACGATTTGCAACTATAATATACTCTTCTGTTACTTCTAAAACAGTTGCTTTTTCCCAAATACGATGCAGTGTCTCATCATGTTTGTAACTATGTATTTGTATGTTTTGATACACGTTAGGAATCATAATCTCACTCCTCTCTTATACTACATTATAACAACAATTATTGCTTTTTAATAGTGCTTATTTTAAAAGCCAATCTTTTCCTTTTAATGATTCTGGTTCATGAGTAAATAATTCGTTATATCCTTGTTGTCTTAGTACTTCATATGCTAGTACTGCAACAGTGTTACTAAGGTTTAAACTACGTACTTTATCAGTCATTGGCAGTCTTAAGCAATTATCTAAATGAGGTCTTAGAATTTCTTTTGGAATACCACTACTTTCACTACCAAAAACAATATAAGAATCCTTGTTAGACGTCTTAAAATCTACCATGTCTGGAGCTTTTTGTCCGTATCTAGTAATAAAGTAATAATCTCCCTGATTTTTACTTTCAAAGTCATCCCAATTTTCATACACTTCATATGTCACATGCTCCATATAATTAGCAGCACTTCTTCTTACTTTTTTAATATCTAAATCAAATCCAAGTGGTTTGATTAAATGTAACTTCATATCCACAGCAGCACATGTTCTCATTATGTTACCTGTGTTTTGTGGGATTTCTGGTTGAAATAATACGATATGATTCATAATCTACTTCCTTTCTAACATCTCTAATACTTCTAAGGCTACATTATTATACCATAGAATATCTTTATATTTTTCTAAACTCTTTCTAATTTCATCTACTGCTTCATAGACTTTTTGGTTACCTAATAAACATAGTGCATTTCTTTTAATCAAAGTTGCACCTTTCCAGCTTGAAGCATTGTTTCTGTATATTTTCATGTAGTCCTTGTTAGACATTTTAAGTACTTCAATAAGATTCACAGATTCGATACCTGTTGGTAAGAACTCTTTATTATGTTTAAAATTAATGCCATCATTTTTAGGACAAACTTTTTGACAAATATCACAGCCATAAACCATTGTTTTTAATTGATTAATTTCTTCTTTGTTGAATATTTTTTTAGATTGTGTTGTTTCGCTTATACAACGTTCTCTTATGAATCGTCCATCTAATGCGTTTGTAGGACATGCATCAACACATTTTCTACAAGTACCGCATGTGTCGAGTAACTCCATATTTTTAGTAACATCCTCATCAATCAGAATCGTAGCCAAATATAGATACCCTCCAAATGTCTTATTGATTAGAAACTGGTTTCTACCAAGAAACCCCATATGAGCTAAATGACTTGCCCATCTTTCATCTACTTTATATGTGTCTACACTACTGTGGCACCTAATATTTAGTAATTCTAATTCATTTGTAATACTCTTAAGTTTATCTTTGAAAACGAGATGATAATCTGTTCCATAACTATATTTAGATAATAATCCAGTCCCTTTTTTACCCCATTTTAAAGATTCACTAGGGTATGATAATCCTAGCGTTATTATTGTTTTATATCCATTCAAAAATGAATACTCATCATACATATCGTTTCTATGTAATGAGGATCTTGTTTCTTTATATTCGGTTGTCGATACAAATCCAAATACGTCAACGTACTTAGATAATATATTTTCTATTTTATTCTTCATAAAATCACCTGTTAATATTATACTCTAAAGTTCTAATAACGCAAAATAAGTTGTGTGTGAAAATAATACATAAATATTATTAAGTGTTCTATTTATACATAATGATATTTATAAGTAGTAATTTGCTACAATATGGTTGGTGATGTCTATGAAATCAATTGGTGAAAAAATAAGAGAAATAAGAAAAGAAAAAGGGTTCCCACAAAAACAAGTTGCTGATTTGTTGAATGTCCAAAGACCCAATTACTCTAAAATAGAGAATGATAAACAAAATTTAACTCCACATCAAATTAAATTATTGTGTGAGTTCTTTGATTTGAGCGCAGATTATCTACTAGATATCTCTGTTGATAATAAGAAGACAATATCCAAATATGAACAAGATTACATGTTAGACTATATAGAGAAACTAAAAGCCACTATCAAATAGTGGCTTTTTTTATGCCTTAATTGCCCATCTTAGTTTTGTAGATTTTGCTCTACCATTCTCACGGCATTCCTCTTCTGTTGGTCTTATTATTTCTTGTGATATCTCACTGTAAACACCTTCATTAAATAATCGTTTAAATGATTTCTTTACCAATCTATCTTCTCCTGAGTGGAATGATAGTACTGCAACTTTACCTCCACTTGATAAGGTGTCTGGTAGTTTATCCAAGAAGTTTATAATCGAATCAAATTCTTGATTGACATCTATTCTAAGAGCCTGGAATGTTCTTTGACATGATTTCTTTATATCCCTATCTCTTGATTCATAATCAATAAACTGTAGAGCATCTATAATTATCTTTCTAAGCTTTGATGTAGTATCTATATATATACCTTTTCTTTTTGCATTAACAACAGCAGTGGCAATCTCTGATGCGTAAGGTTCATCCGCATTCTCTATAAGTAAATCTTCTAACTCTGTTGTATTTAAATTCATTAACTTGATTGATGCGGGAATTCCATTCTGTGGATCCATTCTCAAATCAAGTGGTCCATCGGTTTTAAATGAGAATCCTCTTTCAGGATTATCAATTTGCATTGACGATACTCCTAAATCTGCCAGAACAAAATCAAAACTATTTGATTCACTTACCACTGAATCTATTTCCGAGAAATTAATTAGATGAGGTGTAAACACATCTTCACCAAACCCTTGATCCCTTAAACGTTTTGTTGTTTTAGGTAATTCAATAGGATCTATATCTAGTGAGTACAAATGTCCTTGCCCATTTAGCTTCTGTAACATCTCAGCTGAATGTCCACCATATCCTAACGTTGCATCAAGTCCAATGTCTCCTGGTTTTATATCTAGAAATTCAATTATTTCTTTAACCATTATTGGAATATGCATCCCAGCAGGTGTACTACCTTTAAGTTTTACCTTATCAATTGTTTCTTGATATTTATCAGGATTTAACTCCTTATACTTCTCTTTATAAGATTTAGGATATTTACCGCTATACCTTACTCTTCTCTTATATGGTTTCTCTTGATTGTCCATGTATATATCATCCTTTATATATGGTTCTATATTTTACATAATTAAATATACACTAAATGTACCACTAATTAAATCAATATATTATATTTATATTGTATGTACGTACTTAAACTGATATACTTAACCAGCAAATACGCATAAAAGGAGTATATTATGAAAAGAAATATATACATATCAGGTATTCATAGTGAATCTATGAACTACAAATATAAAAT
>NZ_CEXEES010000045.1:0-13072 GCF_982632705.1 Candidatus Izemoplasma sp.
GATATATTCAAGATCAGTATAATCGGTACCTGTGTAATCAAGTACGATTGATTGATCAATATATTTCTTTTCAAAATCTAATCTAAATTGAATGATTAGTTGTTCTGTTAAAGATCTTGCATCTTCTTCTGATATTCCTAGTTTTTTAAAATCCAATGATAATTTAAACTGTGTAGCGAAATATGTGACTTGTTCTCCATTTTCCAATCCTTGAGCAATCAATGCTTCAATGTCATTTGGAACAACAGGAGTCAATGAAACTGCATCTCTTACATCAGTCTCTGCTAAATCTAATCCAACTTCTTGGATTGATGCTTCAATTACTGAAGGTTCAACTGCATTTGTATATTCAAAACGTTCTCCGTTTGGATATTCACCTCTACCTACTCCATCCCATTGAATCGAGACATAAGTAACCATTGTTTCATTTGAATTATTATAAACAAATCCACCTATTCCAAATAAAACTAGCCCTAGTATAAACACTAGTCCTAAGATGTATTTTTGCTTCCATACGACGTTAAAAAGTTCCTTTAAACTAATTTCTTTTTCTTCCATGGTAACCCTCCTAATGATATATAACTGGATATCTAAATATCCATGATAGTATTTTCCTTTTGATTACATTAGATTATAGCATTTTTTAGTTAAAAATGATATATATATTTCATATAGTCAATAATTTATTTTTATACTCCATTAAAAAAAGCCAGCTACAGACTGGCTTTTTTTAAGTTATAAATAGTTTGTTTTAAACAACAAAAATAGATATGTGTAACCCGTTACACAATGAATATAATAAAACATTATATCTGAAAAATCAAGATGTAATTTATAGATATTGTTTACATATTAAAAAAGAGACGAATTCGTCTCTTTTACTCAAATACATTTATAAAGAAATCATAATCGATGTCTACTCTTGTACCATCGTTAGCAGCTACTATTAGTGTATATATAACATCTGCTTCTAAAGTCATAGAATTAATGAATGATGACGAATCAAATGCCCCTTCGAATACAGGTGTATATGTATCATCAAGTATTAAGAAATACAATGAATCTTCTTCTGATATGTCTATGTTAATATCAATTACATATCTATCATTTTCATCTACTTCGAAGAAGAAACAATCCCCATCGTATTCAAAGTCGATTGAACCTGTATAGTGTTGCCCAAATATTCTGTTACCTGATAGAGATAAACTATCTAGGTTGTTTGGGTAATCATCTTCTTTATAGACAGATGGTAATACGTCTTCTTTAGACTTATTATCTTCTGTATAGAATGTATGTGTAATTGCTATTTCTAATTCTAAATCATCTATTGTTTCTGATATTGTTCCATTTGCTAGATTATCCAAATGGAATAGGTAATCACAGTAGAATGATGTTGGGTGACACCACATCTCAATTCCAACTTCTTCATCTATATAAGATGGACCAGCAACTGACAACAAATATTCTTGCATCATTTCTGAAGTATCAGAAATTTTTATTTCTTTATACCAGTGATCATAACCTTGATCTTCATCTGGTTCTATATCTTCAAATTCGATGTTAAACGCATCTATGAATGTAAAATCACTTCCATAATCCATAAAATCAACTCTATACCTTGATGGTACTTCCATATAATCAAAATCTACATCATCATAATCATATAGATATGTTATCCCATTTGTTGTTTCTATGTAGTAGAAATAACTATCTCCATCCATAAAGTAATTTGTGTATTCTAGATATGTAAATCCTTCATCATAATCATAATAGTATACTTCTTTATATTCATCTGCTATAAAGGGACCACTATATGTCCAAATAATCTCCATTTTAAACTCAACTGCATCTTCAATATTTACATTTTGCATTGTCTTTGGAACGACTTCTTCTGCAAATAAATCACAACCACTTAACCCAAATATAAAGAAAACTGATAAAACAACTAATATCTTTTTCATTTATAACATCTCCTCATCTACTAAATAATACGTGAAACCAATAAAAAATGCAAGACGATATGTCCTGCATTCTTCAATAAAACAAATCAACAATAAGAAAGGAGATTTGTCTAGGTTCCTGTCATAAAATAAAAAATCAGCATACACAAAAGTAGCTGATCTGCTACTTATCCCCTTAGACTTAAATAGTATAACATATTATGTCACCTTTGTGACAAAATATTGAATTTTTTTCTATTTGATAATCCAGTCACTAAAGCGTTAACCCCTATAAATAGGAAAGAACCGCATCTCTGCGGCTCTTAAGGAAGGGGATGTGTGAATATAAAAATATTCACCATGCTATGTAAGGGATAAGTGTAGCATTTCTGCTACAACTATAGTATACACCTTATTGGTATTTTTATCAAACTAAAATGCTCAACATGAATTAAAAAAGGTTATTCGAAATTCGAATAACCTTTTAGTATAAGTCTTAATCCCAGTCTTCAGAAACGTAACCTGGGTCTGCATCTGATGGACTAATCCAATCAGGGAATTCTAAGTTACCTTGTCCACTTGCTTCTAAGTGAATGTACCAAGAACCATCATATAATTCTGCGACAACTATATTTGAATCATATAAGTCATAATAGTTAGTGTCAATACCTGCGATATATGGAGATACATCTCCCCAAGTTAATACTTGATTACTATCACAAGATGTTTGAGCACAGTATAATTGAGCTGCCGCTTCAACTGCTAATGCGTCAGCGTAGATCCATTCTGCATCCCAACCAAAGTCCACTTCGTAGTTATCCATATCTTCATCTAATAAGTACATTAAGAATAATTTAGTCGTAGAGTAATTAGCTGGATCAATCTTAGCTAAGTACATTTGGTATTCAGCAGCACTCGGTGCACCTGAATCATTTCCAACAACCTCTTCTAATTCTAATTTAGTAATTACATCAGTAAATACTCTTGTACCATCGATCCAATATAAATCAATACTTACAACTGGATCCATTACAGTTCCACTTACAGTGATCATTGATAAATCATGATCAAATGCAGGTGATACATAAATCATTGCATCTGTTAATGAAGTTGTTGTTCCAACTAATAAGTCCATATCATCATATTCGTTCATTATATCGTATTCAACGTCATCCATAACGTCCCATACATACATGATTAAACTAAACTTAGCGAAGTCTTCAGCTATTTCGTTTGCAACACTTACATTTGTAGGTATTGTTACTGTAGCACCTTCTTCAACTTTAATTGTTATTTCTAATTTTTCAATAGGATTGTCTGAAGCATCCATACCTTCTGAATTGAATAATTCAACAAGTACATTTGCTAAATCAATTTTAATTTCCATATAATCCAGTGATGCTGGATTATATAACATTCCAACTTCAATTGGTCCTAATTGGTTTAATCCGTTTTCAATTTCATCTAGAGGAACTACTTCGCACTCTGCACCCACTGGGCAATTAACAGGTGCTACATAAGGCATCTCGAATGAATTGAATGAATCCATATACCAATAGAAATCATTGAATAAATCATTTGCTAATGTACCATAGTTATCTAATGTGATAGTTGTAAGTACATTATTATCTTCTGTTGCTTCAACATTTAATACTGCCATGTTGTTTTGTACATAATATTCCATTGTGAAATATTCTGCGAACATACTTAAGTTTTCAAATCCTAATTCGATGTCTTCGACAAATGCGAATACATCTTCTAAATACATTACAGTTTCACTGAATGGAGCTAAGATTGATGCTGTTTGTGGAGCAGTTGTTCCTAATCCAGCTACATATACATCAAATGCATCTTGTCCATCAAAGATAGCTTGGAATAGTTCTGATAACATGATTTCTTCAGCGTAGAACGCTTCGTAATCTAATGCATCCATTGCATCTACTAATGCATCAAAGTCTAAACCATCCATTTCTGATAAATCACTTTCAGGATCTAATAAGATTTCCATAACGATGAAATGTGCTAAATCACCATTTTGGTGATGTAAGAATACTTCTAATGCATCAAAGTCTTCTACTTCCATCATGAAATAATCTTGTTCTTCAACTGTTAATTGGTTAAACCAAGCAACAAAACCAGTTGTTTCTAAGACAACAAGTTGTCCTGAGAAATCATAACCAGGTAACGCTAATTCTACAGCAACTTGATTTTCAACTAACCAATTGCTTACAACGTCAGCTACAACTACAACATCAAAGTCTGTTAACATTGTGTTGAAATCTACTGCGTCTAATAAAGCTTCTGCTTGTACAAAGTCTTCATCTAGAATGTATTCAACGAATAATCCTAAATCAACACCGTAAGAACCAAAATCAAATCCTAATTCTAATTCAACTTCATCTTGTAAGTCGTAGAAGAAATTCGCTCCTACTTCTTTCCAAAATACTTCTTTAAGCATTTCTTTTAAAACTTCGATTTCGATTACATTTGCTAAAGTATCATCAAATTTAAATTGAACCCAATCTTCAGTTAACCCAACTGCATCCATAGCATCTAATACTTCAGTTTGCATTTCGTCGGCTAATAATTGTCTGATGTCTGCGATATTTACATATACGTGAACACCAGTTTCAACTTCTACATATAATACTTCAGATGAAACCACGATTTCTTCTCCATCAATCAACATTGTTTGCGTCATTTGACGATGCATTTTATTCATTTCTCCAAATACGTAACTATCAACCATTTCTAAATTGATATTTACTGTAGTATATCCATCATCTATAATTGCATCAAACGTAATTGTTTGCGTCATTGATTCTGAGAAATCCATGTTGTCCATAACTAATTCGACATGTTCCATTGAACCGTCCCAATTAGCAATAACTGTGTCAGCTAATAGAATATTTGGATCACAATCTGGACCAGATGGGTCTTCTATACAATCAAGAATATCTTCTGGATTGTCAAACACATCACAAGCTCCTAATCCGAATACTGCTAATAAACTAACAAATAATAATAAAAACTTTTTCATTTTTTCACCCTTTCTTGAAAAATGTTTATTTTGCTTCACACTTATAGTATACCACTGACTTATGTAAATTTTGTGATTTTACAGTAATAAATTTATTATCCAAAACATAAAATAAAATGTATAATATACGAGAGGTACCTTATATGAAACTTCTATTGAAAGACCAAGTACAGAAACTTAAAAAAAACTGGGTACAGTTCATATCTTTAAGCTTGTTAGTGATAATCATATCACTAACCTTTACTGCGGTTAAAAGCAGTATAGAAAGGCTAGAAACCAACTACGAGCCATTCCTTGAAGAATATAATGTAGAAGATTTCTATTTCTCAATTGATGAGATAGATGTTAATTATTTATCAGGTACGGCTTTCACAGAACTATGTTCGGCAATGCATATTTTACCTGAATGTGGAATCGCCGTTTCTCTTGATACACCTGAATCTATGAATGACTTAAATGTTCTAATCAATCAAAAAATCAAAGAGTCTCCACATTTGTATGAACAATTTGTTGATGGATATCTTCATTACTTTGAAGATGAATATGGATTCGAAATAGAAAAACAACTGGTAATTGATATTAAAGAAGATGGACATAGTTTCAAGTTTCTATCTATTCATGAAGATATCAACCTTCCATATTTACTAGATGGAAGATTACCTATCTCATCCAATGAAATAATGATATTCAAAGAATATGCAGAATTGAATGATTTAGAATTATTAGACGAATTAACAATTGATGGTAGAGCCTATACAATTGTAGGTTATGCATACAGTCCTGAATTCTTGTTCCCGATATTAAACTTCTCAACAATTCAGTTTGATGCCCAAACACAAACATTGGTGTTCGCTAAAGAACAAACCATTAGAATGACAGGACATAATCTATTTTACCGATACGCGGTAAAAGGAGATTTATCACAAATCGCAGAAATTGATTCATATAGTACCGTTCAAAACATTGATCGTTCTTCTCTTGGAAGACATATGCAGATGGTTAGTGTGTTATTACCTAGTGATTTGAACTACCGTATTATCACATTAAAACTAGAAGTAGAGAATGCATCTGTCTTTATAGACTTATTCATAACAACATTTATGATAGTATTGTCTTTATTAATCTTATTGTTTATCAAGCGATACATTGATAAATATAAAAAGGATATTGATATCCTATCATCTATGGGATACACAAAAAAAGAAATAACACTATCCTATATGTTATTCCCATTCTTACTAAGTACAACTAGTATAATTGGTTATGTAATTGGACTACTATTATCAAGTAGGTTATTTAACTTATATAGTAGTCGATACTTCTTTCCAAAGGCAGAGTTCGACTTTTCATTAAAAGTAGCTCTAATAGCCATTTTGGTTCCAATTATAGTTATATCAGTGGTTAGTTATATCTTTATATATATAACAATAGATAAAAAGAAGAAAACAATTAAAAGAATCAAATTAAAAATATTTAAATATATACCTCTTAAAACAGTTACTCAGTTATCTATTATCTTTATATTAATAAACAGTATATTATTATTTGGATTGAATGGTAATAATATGTTTAGTGAATTTGTTGATGTCACTTCACTTGGGAATAACTATGAAGAAATGGTTGTCCTTCGTTATTTTGATAACTCTGTGGTTGATGAGGATTATGAAACTTTTACTAGAATTTATGGATCAATCAATAGCATCAACAACAATGAACTTGATAACTATAGAACAACAATTTATGGAATCAATGATTCTGTTACTATGAAAGCATTGATTGATAATGATATTCAGCAGAACTCATTACTGGATGAAGGGGCAATTATAAGTGAGTATTTAGCTGAATTAACAAATGCAGAGATTGGAGATACAATCACCTTTACCGTTGGAGCTGATGAAATCACATATGTGATTAAAGGAATTTCAAATGAGTTAATAGAAAGTAATATATTTATTAGACAGAATGAACTAAATGAACTCTATGGACTTGATGAGGATATGTATAATGGGATTTATACAGATGATGATGCATATAGTTCATCAATCATCCAAATGAGATTAAACTATAATAAATCAGTATTAGAAGTAACTTCAATACTAAATATATCAAGTATCATCATATCTATCATATCTGTTCTAAGTATTATTCTTGGATTATATATATTTGGATTACTTATGATTTTGTACTTAACAGAGAATAAACATAACATCGCAATATTACAGTCACTCGGATATACAAATAAAGAAGTTAACATAAAA
Source organism: Candidatus Izemoplasma sp. (assembly GCF_982632705.1). Classification (NCBI taxonomy): domain Bacteria; kingdom Bacillati; phylum Mycoplasmatota; class Mollicutes; order Candidatus Izemoplasmatales; family Candidatus Izemoplasmataceae; genus Candidatus Izemoplasma; species Candidatus Izemoplasma sp. The sequence continues at coordinate 7,239 of NZ_CEXEES010000045.1, forward strand.
TATACATCAGGAGTTGCCGTTATCCTCTTTGTGACGTACTTGGTTTCTATACCAATTACATGGTTATTTCTTGACTTGATGCTTAAAAGTATTATGAATATAGTAGGTTTCAAGCTGATATTGACGCTTAAACCAGTCAACATAGTCATAGGCCTTTTATTCTTAGTCATATTATTCGGTTTATCGATAGTGTTTATATCGCGTTATAACAAGCAAATTAGTATTCCAGAAGCTTTAAAAGAACAATAAAAAAAGAGAGTAAATTATTACTCTCTTTCTATTATTTATAGTGCAAGTTCTATATCCTGTATAAGATCTTTTGGTTTTGTCGTTGGAGCAAATCTTTTAATTATCGCTCCATCTCTACCGATTAAGAATTTTTCAAAATTCCATTTTACGTTTTTATTGGTTCTTTCTTTCGCATTTGAAATCAAATACTTGTATAAATCATGTTGGTTTTTCCCTTTAACAAAGACCTTCTTATACATTTCAAACGACACTCCATAGTTCAACTGACAAAACTCCATTATCTCTTCATTTGTACCTGGATCTTGTCTCAAAAACTGGTTACTTGGGAACCCAAGTATACGTAATCCTTTATCTTTATATGCATTATGTAACTCTTCTAAACCTTCAAACTGTGGTGTTAAACCACATTTTGATGCAGTGTTTACTATTAGAATCAAGTCACCTTTGTACTTGTTTAGGGTCGATTTGTCCCCATTCATGCTTTCAACTTCTATATCAAAAATACTCATTTTTACCTACCTCCTATCTCTATTATAGCCAAAAGGCTAGAAAAAGGGTAGTTATACACATAGTTTTCCACAAGTTTTCCACATTGACCTATTTTCTTTTGACAAAGTGGTCAAACATTTGATACTATGGACTTGACCAATTTTTTGTTTGGTATTGAAAGGGTGATTAAAATGAGTGAATTCATAAACACAGATGACGCTAGAAGAAGTCGAATATTAGAGGCTTCGTTAGTAGAATTCGCAGACAAAGGCTACAAAAAAGCATCAACAAATACGATTGTACGTGAGGCCAATGTTTCAAAAGGTTTACTCTTCCATTACTTTAATAGTAAAAAGGAATTATACTTACACTTATACAAACATGCAAGAGAAGCAATTACTAATGAATTATATGAGAAAGTTAACTTCGCAGATCGTGACGTTTTAAATAGAATGCAACAATCAACGTTAGTTAAAATAGAATCTTATCTACAACATCCATTGTTTGTAGAGTTATTTGAGACTGCAAGTAAACTATTAGATCCTGATATGATCCAAGAGATTATAGCACTAAACAAAAAGACTACTGAAGAATCGTATGAAAAGTTATTTAGCAATATAGACTATTATGCATTTGAAGATACATTAAATGTAGATCGTTGTTTAGAAGTTGTTAGATGGACTGTTGATAAGATTAGTTTAGAGTGGAAAAACTCTAATGCTACCTTAGACAAAGAAGCGTTTGAAAATCTAGAAATGGATATTATTCATTACTTAGATTTATTTAGAGAAGCTTTCTATAGATAATAAAAAAAGAGGGATGCCTCTTTTTTTATTTGTTCAAAAAGAAAAAAGGTGCTTTACGCACCTTTTTTTTGTTGCCTCACTCTCTTTCCTTTTAATCCCTAAAAGAGTTAGAACTACTTTTATAATAGTATAAAATTCATGACGATATGTGAATTTTTAATGAATTATGCTTCTTTTATAATAGCTGTGATTGGAATGATTAAGAATGCCAACCACGCCCATGCCCATGCACCTAAGAAGTATCCTAACAACATAAATATTGTTAATGATAAAAATGGTGTTAAGGCTATTGTTCTCTCGTTTCCTGATACTTCTCTGTTAATTGCATATACTGGAATGATCAAGAATATTAACCATGTAATCAACCATGCTTGTGTTAGTAAACTAACAATTAGGTAAGCAATCCCCGAAACAAGTACTGCGATTTTATATCCTTTAGGTACATCTTCATCACTAGCGAAGATTACGATGTTTCCATTATAGATGTAGAATACTATAAGTGGTAAGAATGCAAATCCACCTAGATACCATTCATCGAACTCATATCCGATGTATAGATATAGTGCTGCTCCAAATACGATAGAAGTCATAATGAACAATGCTTTTCCAAATGGTTTCTCATGAGTTGCCCCAATGAATGGAACGATCAAGAATATTAACCAACCTGGATGATAGTATCCCATTTCACCAATATACAGATATGCAATCAATGCTGCAAATGGACTTAATGCTGTTATTAGTGTTTTAAAGTCCATATCTTTTCTAGAGTTGAATACACCTAGAATAGGAATGATGATGAATACGATCCAACCTGGATGCCATAATCCATATTGCATACCAAGTATGTAATATGCGATACTTGCTGCAAACGGGCTTAATGCCGTTGTGACATGAGGATCTTTATCTCTTGTCATTTCAACTATGATAGCTATAACAGGAATGAATAAGAATACCATCCATGAATATACCCATTCATTAAATCCAAATCCTAAGACAAAAAATGCTATAAGAGAAATAAATGGTGAAACTGCAATAAGTTTAGTTCTGTTATCAGATGGTTTAGGTATTTTTTTATATCCTTCTACTAAACTTCTAATAATGCTTTTAGGTTTCCCTAGTTTTTCTTCAACTTCTTCGATAGACATTCCTCTGTCAATCCAGTTGTCGTACATATCACTATAATCATTTAATATGTCTTGTTTTTCGTCTTGATCCATTTCATAACGATCCAATAATGTTTTTAGTTGTAATAAATATTCGTTTTTCATGCTTCACTACCTCCTAATATACGGTAAACACTTTTAATAAACTTCCCGAATTCACTTTCGTATATTTGCAATTGCTCCAGTCCTTCTTCGTTTATTTTGTAATACTTTCTTGGAGCACCTACGCTCATTGTTTCTTTATATGTGTTAAAATATTCTGCTTTTGTTAATCTTCTTAAGATCGGATATATTGTATTTTCATTCACTTCGATTTCTTTGCTAATTGTTTCAATTACCTCGAAGCCATACATATCTTTTCTAGAAATCATCTTTAACACACACATTTCAATAACTCCTTTTTTAAATTGCGGATTCATTTTGCTACCTCCTTTAATGTGTATTGCACAAATAGTTTGTAAAAAAAATTTGTGTCTTTCCTTTTATAAGGGTATTACTTTGAGAATCTTTTTTGTGTTTGAATCATCTTATGGTAATCTCTGCCTTTTTTAATTTCTTCTAAAACAACAGATTTATCAATGCCATTATATATCATTTGTGATAATTGTGTATTACTTAACATATAATTACCTCCTTTAATGTGTATTGCACACTTATATACTATCATCCTACTGTGCATTACACAAGTACTTTTTAAAAAAAAGATGAAATTTAATCATTTCATCTTTGTATATAGTATCCTAAACCAATAGTTCCAGGACCACCATGCGCACCTACTACAGCCGTTAAAGGCACACTAGGTATCTCTGTTAATTCTGGGTTTAATTCTTTTAATCTTTCTATTATAAAGTCTCTTGTTTCTGGATTATTCGCATGAATAATGAATGGCAATGCATTTAATCCTTTTGTTTCTTCAACATATAAATTGATTAATCTGTTGATTGCTTTTTTGAATGTTCTTATTTTATCAAACGATTCTACTTTACCTTCTTTACTAATATGTAAGACAGGTTTTATTTTTAATGTGTTCGCAATAAATCCTGATGCAGTACTTAGTCTACCATTCTTTATTAAGTAGGTAAGTTCCTTAACAGCAAAGTATATTTTATTGTTGTCTCTTATGTACTCTAGTTCTTCTAATATCTCAGGAATCTCTTTATTATTTTTTATCATCTCTGATGCCTTTAGTGCCATAAGAGCTTGTGGGTACGTTACTGTTTTTGAATCGAAAGAGTACACTTCTAATTCAGGAACTTCTTTTGCTGCCATCATAGATGCATTATAAATTCCACTCATATGTTGCGATATCGAAATCACGATACAATGTGTATATCCTTCTTTAACTAAATTCTCATACATCTCAATCATTTTACCAAGCGGGAAATAACTACTACTTGGAAATACTGATTTATCTTCTTCTAATCTTTTGTAGAACTCATCTGCGCTTATATCAATATAATCTAGATAATCTTCATCTCCTAGGTGCAGGGTAGATCTAAATATTTTGATGTCATAATCATGATCAATATAATCCAAACATGCATTGCTACAACTTATCACAGCTATTTTTTTATCCATAATATCCTCCTATAAATTCAAATATATTATAACACAAAAAGAGTAGAAAATACTCTACTCTTTTTGTTTTGATATATTATTTTTTATTAATGCAAATGCGTCTTCAAGTGGTACTCCTTTACTGAACAAGTATCCTTGATAGAATGGACAATCAAACTCTTTTAAGTAATCTAATGTCTCGACACTATCTACACCTTCTGCAACAAGTTTACACTTTAATACTTTAGCGATAGACTTCAGTGTCATCAACAATGTTTGGTTAAATGTGTTTGTTGTGTAATCACGAACAAATGATTTATCAATCTTAATCGCGTATAGAGGAAACTTTGAGATATAACTTAAACTACTATATCCAGTTCCAAAATCATCGATTGCTACTTTAATACCTTTATCATTCAATTTATTGAATAAGGTAATTAAGTACTCGTCATCTTCAACTTGATGACTCTCAGTTAATTCTAATACAATTTGTCCTTTTGTTAATCTTGCTTGGTTGTATGCTGTAGTAATATTATGAACATACTCATCATTTATACTTAACGCTGATGCGTTAAGACTTAAGAAGTAATCCTCTTCTGGATACTCTTTGTTTAATCGTCTCATTATTTGTAACATTTTCTTAAACACTATTTCATCTAATATCTGAATTTTACCATTACGTTCTAAACTCAGAACTACTTCTTCTGTTGGTAATGTGTTTCCAAAATCATCAAATGCTCTTGTTAAACATTCAAATCCAGAAATGATATTTGTTTGAACGTCTACTATCGGCATCAAAAATACCTCAAACAATTCTAAATTCAATCCACCAACCATTTTATCAAAATCTTCATTGGTTGATGCGTGTTTAATTTTATCTGCTTCATAGTACTTAAATACTTCTTTATCATATCTTGATATTTGCATTGAAGTTAAATGGGCGTTCATTACAAGTTCTTCAACTGTTTTACCATCTCTTGGATAACTAACAATCCCAACAGTGATTCCTAATCTAGCGCGTATATTTCCGCTTGAGATATCGGTTTCAAAGATATTCGATATACGTCTCATCATATTTGTAATCTCGCTCTTAGAGTCCGATTTAATTGATATGACATATTCATCTCCACCATATCGATACATCTCAGAGTTGTTTCTTAATACTCTTTGAATCAATCCTGTGGTTTTCCTTAATAGTTCTGTTGTTTTATAATGTCCAAACTTCTCATTTATATGTTTAAGATTTACAACGTTTATAAAGGCTAAGAAGAATTTGTCTTTTTGTTTTGTCTGCTCAGCGACATCATCGTATAATCTTTCAATATTAAACAATTCAGTTTCACTATCAAAATTCTTTCGATAATCAAGATCAGTTGATAGTACTTTGATCTTGTCTGTGTCTTTATAGATATATATTCCAGAAATTAACATTACCAGGGAAACTATAACTACAAATGCAAAATACTGTAATGAAAGAATAATAGCAAATGAGTAATCTACTCTACCACCTATTTTGATAGTCGTTTCACCAACTGTCAATTCTTGTAGTTCATAATCTTTAAGTACACCC